>JAGQXC010000451.1 GCA_020436785.1 Saprospiraceae bacterium
CAAATGACAAAGGCAATCAAAAAATTTAAACGGATTTTCCCTTTGTTGCTGTTATCAACTTCCTCCATGATGTATGTCGATTTTAATCATGCAAACATACAAATTCACCGTAATTCAACCACTAAATTTTGAGACAGCCTGACAAACGGGTCGATGGGCGAGGGCGAAAGAACCGTTTAATTAGGTCAGATTGATTTCCTGATTGATCCGGATGGCTTCGGTAAGGTTGGGGCTTATCCCGCCATTTCAAACAGATATTTTGACCCAAAGTCATGTCATTTATTGAAAATTGTGGCTTTTTGCAACGGTTTAACTAAAAAGTTCGTTTATTTATTTGACTCAAAGTCAAATTTTGATTAATTTTATCGTAAATTGAATGATTCCATGGAAATAGCACAAATGCCCAAAGCCCTAGCCGGAGGTGAATTTCTGATTCACCCATCGTCAACCGATCAAACCTTCATCCCCGAAGAAAGAACGGAAGAGCAGCAAATGATCTTCCAGATGGCTGCCAGTTTTGTTGAGCAGGAGATCAAGCCCAATACTGCCCGGATTGAAAATCAGGAACCCGGCATGCCGGAATACCTGTTTCAGAAATGCGGGGAGCTGGGTTTATTGGGTGCTCACATGCCGGAAGCATACGGAGGGATGAATCTTGACTTCAATACCAATACGCTCCTTTGCGATGCACTTGGCAATATGGGCTCGTTCAACACCTCCTTTGCTGCCCACATTGGAATCGGTATGTTACCCATTTTGTATTATGGAACCGACGCTCAAAAGGAAAAATACCTGCCCGGTATGATCGAAGGACGCATTAAAGCCAGTTATTGCCTGACCGAACCAGGCTCCGGCTCCGATGCCCTTGCTGCCAAGACCCGGGCCGATCTGAGTCCGGATGGTCAGCATTACATTCTCAATGGCCAAAAGATGTGGATCTCCAACGCTGGATTTGCGGATCTATTTGTGGTATTTGCCAAAATCAATGGTGAACAGTTCACCGGTTTCCTGGTCGAACGGGGCACACCCGGATTGACCTTTGGCGAGGAAGAAAAGAAACTGGGAATCAAAGGGTCGTCAACCCGGCAAGTCTTTTTTGAAAACGTCACCATCCCAAAGGAAAATCTGTTAGGAGAAGCTGGCAAAGGACACCTGATCGCTCTGAATGTATTGAACATGGGGCGCTTTAAACTGGGTGCATTTTGTATCGGTGGCAGCAAAGCAGCCATCACAGAGTCAATCCGTTATGCCAATGAGCGCGTTCAGTTTGGCAAATCCATCGGTCATTTTGGCGCCATCCAGTATAAGCTGGCCGAACAGGCCATCCGGTCATTCACCGCTGAAAGTTCGATCTTCAGGATTTCGGACCTCATCCAGCGTAAAATTGAATCCTTGATCGCTGAAGGGATTGAGCCCGTCCAGGCCAAATTAAGGGCAGCTCAGGAATATGCCATTGAGTGTTCCATCACCAAAATCATCGGCTCGGAAATGATTGATTACGTCGTCGATGAATACGTTCAGATCCTGGGCGGCATCGGCTATTCGGAAGAACACGCGGCAGCCAGGGCTTACCGGGATGCCCGAATCAACCGCATTTACGAAGGCACCAATGAGATCAACCGGATGGTGATCATCGATATGATCTTCCGGAAAGCCCTGAAGGGAGAATTGGACCTGGTCAATGCGGCCTGGAATGTGCAGAAGGAACTGGCAAAAATGCCTATGCCAAAAAGCTCTAATCCTGAACCCTATGCGGAAGAAGAACAGGCCATTGAGAACATGAAAAAAATGACCCTGATGGTCATTGGAGCAGCCGGTAAAATGCAAATGGACGGTCAGTTGGATCTTAAAGAGGAACAGGAAATCGTCATGAATGGCGCCGATATGGTCATGGAATTGTTCGACGCGGAATCTTTATTGTTACGGATCAAAAAGCTCGGGGAGTTGGGTCAGAAAAAAGCTTTCCATGACGACATTTTAAAGGTGAAATTTTGGGAAGCCAGTCAACGAATTGCAAAAATAGCCCGTGAAGCCATTAATTCCTTTGCATCGGGTGACTTGCAACGGACATTTTTGATGGGCGTCAAACGCTTTGATCAATATCCGCCGGTCAATAGCAAGGATTCCCGCCGGCGCATCGCACAACACCTATTAACAGCTAATGAATACAGCTTGTGATCTGATCTCCAATCTGCATCACAAGGAGACTAAAAAGGGTCTGTCTTTAACTGGCAGATCCTTTTTTTATACCGGATTGATCAGGGTATATTTGATCAGGTTGATCAGGTATTCTTTCCATTCGTCCAGTTGGACCGTATGCAACGAATGCCTGCGACCGGCAAGGTTGGTCAGTTTGAGATACCCGAGGACCATCGCCCAGGCACTGAGGTACAGCATCTCCGGTTGCCGTTTGCCGTGAATCGAAGCATCCTCCATGCCGCGCTTGATCTCCTGAACCACGATGCTGACCGGTATGTTGTGGATGTCCTTCAATCGCATAAAATAAACACTGGTTTTGAGCGCTTCAGACAGCTTGTCTTCATTGTTGCCCGAAGCGGTTGACCGGATCAAGGCGGTGTAATCAAGCATGGCTTCGGTGTAAAGTGGATAGCGCTGGCTGAAATCAAAATAGGTATTCATTAATGCCAGCACACTATTTAAACCGGACTCCTGTTTATTCTGTTGAATGGAAGCGTACATCAGATCATTGAGCAGGGATAATGCCCGGTACACGATCGCCATATACAGGTTCTCCTTGCTCTCGAAATAGAAATAAACACTGGCTTTGCTGATCCCGGCTTCTTCACCAACCCACTCCATTTTTGCGTTAGCAAATCCATGGCGGTGGAATACGCGTTCTGCTGCATCAAGGATGGTTTGCTCTTTATTACTGCGCCGGGACGTTTTTGCCATGGACTTATTGAATGAAAGGGGTATTGGTTTGTGAACCAATCACTTCGTAAATTTGTAGTTTATTTTTCAAAATTTATAATGCATGAGTAAAAATGGCCGGGTTCTGGTAGCGATGAGTGGGGGCATTGACAGTACCGTCACTGCCATGATGTTGCATGAGCAGGGGTATGAAGTCGTTGGCATTACCATGAAAACCTGGGATTATGCTAATGTTGGCGGCAGCCATAAAGAGACCGGATGTTGCAGTCTTGATTCGATCAACGATGCCCGGGAAGTGGCCGTAAAAGTGGGTTTTCATCATTTTATCATTGATATCCGCGAGGAATTCGGCGATTACGTCATCAACAACTTTGTGGATGAGTACATGGCCGGACGTACACCAAACCCGTGCGTACTTTGTAATACCCACATCAAATGGAAAGCCTTGTTACGCCGTGCCGATGCCCTTGATTGTGCTCAAATTGCAACCGGGCATTACGCAACCATCAATGAGCATGAGGGCAGGAAATTCATTACCCGGTCCAACGATCCCGAAAAAGATCAATCCTACGTTTTGTGGGGATTGGATCAGGAATGTTTGGACAGAAGTCTGTTTCCCATTGGATCTTTTCGCAAGGAGCAGGTCCGTCAAATGGCTTACGATTGGGGATATGAAGAACTTTCCAAGAAGGCGGAAAGCTATGAGATTTGTTTTGTACCTGACAACGATTACCGGGGATTCTTGCGACGTCGTGTTGACGGAATTGAAAATCAACTGGACGGTGGAGAATTCATCGACGCAGCAGGCAAGGTGATTGGACATCATGCCGGCTATCCCTTCTATACCATTGGCCAACGCAAAGGCCTGGGTGTTGCCTTTGGTACCCCTAAATACGTGGTTGAAATCAAACCGGAATCCAACCAGGTGGTGCTCGGTGATCTTGAAGATCTGGTCCGCAGTGGCATGTTTGTCTACAAGACCAATGCGATGAAGTACCGGGATTTCCCTGAGGCCATGGAAGTCGTCACTAAAGTACGATACCACGACCGGGGTACGTTGAGTACCATCTACAATGAAAATGGCCAGGTACGCATTGATTTTCATGCGCCCGTGAAGGGAATAGCTCCCGGCCAGTCGGCAGTATTTTATGAAGGCGATGACATTGTTGGGGGAGGTATCATTCACTCAAGTCTGAATTGATGCGTAAGATTGCCATATTTGCCGGGCTACTTGTATTCATTTCGGGGGCCTGCCGGAAAGATCAAACCCAACCGGATCCGGCTTTTTATGCTTATGATTATTACCCGCTTGAGCTGGGTAAATACTGGGTGTATCAGGTCGACTCCTCCTTATTTGATCCGGTAGTAAACGGTAAACCCATTTTACAGACGCGATCATTGATCAAACTGACCGTCCTGGATACCTTTGGTGTAGGTAACGGACTCCTGAATTACGTACTTTCGCTGGCTAACTTCGATACCGTCAATCAGGAATGGAAGGATATGGGATTGTGGTCAGCCGCCCGGAGTGATGCAGAAGCTTACCTGGATGAAGGCAATCGCAGGTTGGTGAAGATGACCTTTCCACCTGTACCGGGTCTTCATTGGGATGGTACCCGTTACATCGATGAACAAACCATTGTCTATATTTCCGGTGAACCTCTGGAAATGTATAAAGGTTGGGACCCCCAAATTGTCTCTGTTGACCAACCCGCTGAGATCAACGGCTTTTCCTACGATCGGGTGCTTTCAATTCTCCTGGCCAATTCCGAAAGCCGCATTGAAAAGCGCTATGCGTTGGAGCAATACATCCGGGGAGTCGGCCTTGGTTACCGCGAATACTTGATACTGGATACCCAGCTAAATACCGATGACCGACCTTGGGATCAAAAAGCCCAACGCGGCTTCATCCTTAAACAAAGCCTGGTCGAACACAATTAACATGCTGGAACAAGTTTGCATTGGTAAAATTCTGAAAGCCACCGGTTCACAAGGTGCGGTCAAGGTTCAGTTGGAGGCTGCCTGGGAGGACCTTGGAGATCAATTACCAGTCGTACTACTCGACCTGGAAGGAGATCGCGTTCCATTTTTTATTGAGGAAAGTCATTTTGCCGACACGTGGATCTGGAAATTTGAGGACATGAATTCCCCGGAAGAGGCTAAAACAATTGGATTGGCGCCCATCTATGCGTTAAAAAGTGATCTGCCGAAAAACCGGAGAGAAATTTCCGAACCATCCGACTTTTCCTTCCTGACCGGGTGGAAAATCCTGGATATCCAAGGCAATTTAATTGGCCAAATTGATGAAGTGCGTTTGTTTCCCGAACAATGGATGGCCATTTTGACCATTGATGGGACCGAAAGGATGATACCGATCGTTGAAGAGTTTATCCAATCCATTGATGAAACAAAGCAATCGATTCTGATGAAATTGCCTGAAGGATTGCTTGACCTATAGCCGGTCCAATAACATGTCGCTGTAAGAATCACGGCAGAGTTGATCCGGTATAATTCCCAATTGTTTTTGGAAATAGGTGCATTGGATGCCCAGGTCTTCGTCCGATTTTAATCCCTGATCATCAATGGCTTCAATCTCCACGAATGCACCGAGGTCTTTGACTTCGTCTACGTGAAATTTAACGTTATCAATAAAAAAAATGTGCCTCCATTTATCCACTACTACCTTCACCGGCAGGGCTTGTTTCAGCACCTTGGCCAGTTGTTCCGGATCTTCCGGCCGATACAGGGATACTTCCGAAAGTTTTTGGTTGGCAACATTAGGACGGAGGTAAGCAATAAGGCTCTTTTCAATGGTGCCGTTACGTAGTTTCAATCTGCCATTAGGAACTTGGAAGTAGGTGTCTACCTGATGATCATGGCCCCGGTAGGTACCGTGCTGATTTAGATAAGTCATCACGGCATCCCGGTTGGGACAGTGTGCTTTTATTTCAACGCTGCGTATGGACATGGGAGCGATTAGCTGTTGGCTGCAATACGGTTCACTTCATTCCAGACCCTCCAGACATTCTGATAGCAGATTTTGGCAATGTCGACTTCGGAATATCCTCTCTTGAGCAATAAATACAGCAGATTTGGATAGGCGCTTACATCCTTTAGACCGGTAGGCAGAGAGTCGCCCACACCATCGAAATCGGATCCAATGCCGACGTGATCGATGCCGGCAATTTTTACAACGTGGTCAATGTGGTTGGCCACTGTTTCTACATCGGCGTAAAGGGTAGGGTGCTTAGCCTGAAAGTCGTCGATAATTTTTTCCGCACCGGGGTCACCGTAATTGACTCCGGCTTTATTCAGCAGTTCCTGCAGTTCTTCGCGTTGTTCTGTTCGTTTTTTTTCAATCTCTCCATCCAGGAACGTGGACCCAAAATTGATTTGAATGACCCCATTGTGGTCGGCAAGGAGCCGGATCATGTCATCGTCCATGTTTCGCTCGAAGCCAGGAGTAAATTTACGGCAAGAAGAATGCGAGGCGATCACCGGAGCTTTGCTGATTCGCATGACCTGATAAAATGTACTGTCACTGACATGACTAACATCGACCATGATACCAACCCGATTCATCTCTGCCACCACTTCACGACCAAAAGGGCTGAGTCCTTGCCAATGCCGGTCCTGGTCGTAGGAGCTATCACAGATCTGATTCCATTTGGAATGAGTCAGGGTGATGTAACGAATCCCTCGATTGAAGAAATAAAGGACGTTGGACAAGTCATTCTCAATGGGGGCACCGTTTTCCATACCCATCGGAAGAGAGATAAGTCCTTGTTTGAAGTTTTCATCAATTTGTTGAGGAGTGAGGCCAGGGGCAAATTTATCCGGGTGCGATCGGATGATTCCGGTGACCAGATCGATGAGCGAATCGGCAAACATCTTTGCTCCTCCTTCCTGATAGGACGCGGGTATATAAATGCTCATAAATGGCGCATCCAAACCACCTTTTTTAGCCCGCATGTAGTCAAAATCGCCCTCGGTGGTCTGGATAGGAATTCCCAGAAATTCCTTCTCCAACCGGAAATTACTCTTCTTCAACCGGTACGGAAGATCGACATGCCCGTCGGTGATGATGTATTTGTGTGCTAAATCATTGGCTTTGATCCACAAGGGATCTTCGTGTGATATAATCGTTTTTTGCATGGTCTGATTACAGGCGCTTAAAAAGATGAAGGCAAACAAATAAGGGATTGGTATTCGCATGAATTGCTGATTTTGCGGCATTAATGGTGAGAAGATAAGACCTTTACTCTTTTCTCTCCGGATGGATTGGTGAAAAATTCTAGGATCCTGGTGGTTCTTGTCGGCTTACTCTACGACCATTCTGGCTTTCAGGTCATATTGGTCTCCCGGTTTCAAGGCATAGAATACCAGACTGCCCGGTAGGGCGTAGCTGTATTCATGCCGTTCTGCGGACCATTTTTTACCATCATAGATCAATACATAACCTTTACCGATCACGCTGCCGATCCCTTGTTTTACGACGAGTGCGGTTCCCTCATCCGGAGCTATGGCCAATAGTCCCGGTACGGCCTGCTGAACTTCAAAAAGGTCAAACTGCCGGTTGCGTGCCAAAACATGCTGATCTATGGCGATGTTCTGAATGAAGCCAAATCCATCACGATGATCACCCATCATCAGGGTATTCCCTTGCGTATCGCCCCGGACGAGGTAGGATCCCTGGATGGTTGCACCGGCCGAGGTTCCTGCGATCACACCACCCCGGGCCAATAAAGCCTTCAGGGCTTGTTCGGTTTGAGTTCCCAGATAGGCGTCAGCCAGTCGCCATTGTCGGCCACCGGTGATGAATACCCCGGCTGCTTTTTCCAGATCCCGGTAAAACCTTGGATTGTTGGCTTCTTCCTTGGATCGGGTATGGAGTACACTGATTTTCTTAAATCCGGCTTTCTCAAAAGCTGCGGTCAATTTTTCAAATTTGGGATCGGCAGCCAGTGATTGATCGTCAGAAGCAGTGGGGATAATGACAATGGGTTGGTCGAATCCGCCTGCCAGATCTGCAAATTGATCATAAATGGATTGGTCAAGCGTTCCACCACCGATGATCATCAGGGACCCATTGGCTGGCAAACCTACCGGTAGATGGGCGGCTTGCTGATTGGTATAATAACCAACGATTTGATTCCAAAGCCAATCGGCCCGGTCCTCCAGCCGCGATTTATCTCTATCCAGAACAAATCCCTGGGCGATCAGGCCATCCAGGCAATGGGCTACCTTCTGGTCATAATCCATGCGTGAACGGTACGATCCGGTGATGGTGGGGCGCAAATCGGTTTTCACTGCATTGCTGTCACCGATGGCGAAGGGCATGATATAGCCTTGAAAATCATCCAGCTCTTCTTGTGCAGCGGGCTTTCCATCACGTAAGCTCCAACCGGTGAAAGTGGCCAATGGAACCATGATTTCGAAGTTGCGAATCCCACCCATTTCGTTTCCGTTCAGATCAATCTGGGGGACAAGGGAGGTATAGGTGCCAAGAATCCGGGGAGGTTGGTTACGAATAACTCTTTGATTCCACGAGGTACCAAAATCGAGCCGGTAGGCTTCCTGAATGGCATTAGGCCGGGGTAATTGTGAATTGATTGGAAAACGGACCTGGCTAAGAGGCACCAGATTTTTGGCTTCGATCGTCGGGTATTTACTGGCCGGAGGCTCTTCATTGCGGGCCACCCATCCGATCAGTCGAACCAGTAGTGCCCGGTAATTGGGGAGATAAAAGAGTGGATTCGATTTGAATACCATGGCTGAATCACGCTCATGGGCGGGATCCAGATGGATCTGCCCGACATAATGTTGTCCACTGGCGATGTGGTAGATACGTTCATTTTCGTAGGGAAGTACATCAGCCGTCCCATCCAGATTGGTATGAATCAGGGAGGCCGCCCTTCCATAATATTCATATCCGGTATTGATGTAGAAAATTTTGGTCTCCCGACTAAAGCTACCTCCGCGCATCATCAAACCATCGCGATCTTGGGACACCGTTGAATCTACCTGGGCGCGACTGGTGAAAGGAAAGATATCGGTCGGATACTGGAAGGCGGAATACCGGTGGCCATCCCGGGAAGGTTGTGCAAAACGATGGTTGAAACTCCCCCTGCCGGCGCCTGCAGTCATAATCATCATGCCATCGTAGGCCTGCCGCCCATATTCGTCGATGTTGAAGCCATCGTAGATAAATTGACGCAAGAAACGTCCGGTCTGACTTACTCCGGCGGCAATGCTTTTATTGACTTTAAATGCACAATTGTTGTCGTACTTCATGTAAGAGGCCATATCCCGAATGACCGCCAGACCGAGTCCCACCGGTACCGGCTGATCACAGAAGTAAACCAATTCATAGATTTTTCCGGGCGTAAATCCCGTCTCCATGTGAATGAATTCGTTGCTCGGTACCAGCGTGTCACCTTCTTCTTTGGCAAAAGACCAAAGGGCATGATCAACAATGGATCGGTTGCTATTGCGGCCATCGCGCACGGTCAAGGTATTCAGGGTATTGTTTACCTGCGCGGGATAAGGGATCTGATCTCGATGGCCGAGGGAGAGTGTCTTCACCGGTTCATCGATGACCCAATCACTACGGACCTGCCCGACGAGCGGGAAGTCATTCTTTGATTCCAGTTTGGGCAAAACCAGTCGCAACAACCCATCCCGGTCAGGCACATCAAACTCCCAACCGACCCATACAACGACCAGACCTTGTTCCATCAGCAATCCATCCCCAAAGGCTTCCGGATCATTAACATCCAGGTTGGTTTTATCTGCCAGATTGAAGTATCGCATGGAAAATTTTCCACCCCGGTTAGAAACTTCCACCAAACCGGTGCCGCTTGCCTTAGACATGTCCACGGGCTTGAGAATGACAATGTTGGCGGAAGCATCTACAAAACCTGACTCGGATTTCTTGGCCAGATCAATGTCTGTGATCCGTTGATTTTCTTTGTTCAGGGGATCGAAGGAAAATGAGATGGTTCCTTTCCAGATCTCATAAGCGCCATGATTGCCAAACTCTTTGCCATTCAATACCGTCTCTTTGGAGGTAATGCTGATCGATTGTACGGCGGCAAATCCCCGTATGGCGGTGGCAATCAGGATGAGCAGGAAGAGGGAGGTACGGAGTACGGAGTGCTTGCTAAGAATCATTGTTGACCACTATTTAAAGGTACATTTCCGGTCCCGGAACAAAAGTTGCCGACCATCAATGTTAATGGAATGCGGTGAAAATCTGGTGGGTTGAACGGTATGAACCAATGGAAAAATTCCCGGACACGAGTGCCAAATGGAGCTTCGGTTCCGGACCGACCGGGAGTTGGGATTACTTTTATCCGGAGGACGATGGAATGATTACTCCTGTACGTTCTCCTTGTCTTATGTTCGACTACACGCATGATTTCGGAGCGCAATGATACTAAATATTTGGATTCTCTGCCAGATGTTGCCTGGGCTGACGACAGTTATAACAATTCCTTAAGGGTTCGAATCCTGATCTTAGACATTGAAAAAATAAAAGGCTGTCTGCGCACAACAGACAGCCTTTATAACCGAACTATTTCACAATATTAATAAGTCAAATTTACTTCCAGTTCGAATTCGTCGTAAATGGTTTTATCGCCCAGGTTTTCAAAGAAACTTCCAGAGCCGTAACGAACGTTGAATTCTGAACGATCCACCGTAATGGCTGCGGTTGCTTGGTTTGGATTGACTTTTGCCATAAAACGGACTTCTTTGGTAATCCCTTTAATGGTTAAATCTCCCACAATTTTGTAATCGCCGGGAGTTCCACGGCTGATTACCTGAGTAATTTCAAGTTGTGCCACCGGGAATTTTTCCACACCGAAAAAGTCATCGGACTTCAAATGGCCTACCAGTTTGCCATTCCATTCGCCTTCGAGATCCTCACAGGTGATGGAGCTCATATCGATGGTAAAAGAACCGCCGGTCAGCACACCGTCTTGCCAGGTCAATGACCCGTCTTTCAGGCCAATTTTACCATGATGCTGTCCGGTTACTTTATATCCTTTCCAGGATACTTCGCTCTTGGCAATGTCAACTTTAGTGGTAATTGGATCCGTATTCGCCTTTGCGTTAACAATCACCAACGCGGCCATTACCCAAATTAAAAAGAGTTTTCTCATAAATACTGAATTTGATGGTTATTCTAAATTAATTACGCATTTTATCCAATAACAGATTGAGTTGCTTAAGCTCATCGCTATTGAGGTGACTCAAATGATCATCGGTAGCCTGTTCAATCGCGCGGGAAGCATTATTGATAAGTTCCAATCCAGCCTGAGTGATCCCTATTTCAACTTGTCTACGGTCCATCGGACAGATGAATCGTTCTACCAGGCCCTTGGCAAGTAATTTGTCAACCAGACGGGATGTGTTTGACATTTTGTCGATCATCCGTTCGGTGATTTCCTTAAGCGCATAGGTTTTCGGGGTTCTACCCCGCAGTATCCGCAGAATGTTAAACTGTTGCATGGTGATGCCAAAGGGATCCAGGGTATGTTTTTGCTGGTGGGCAAAATGAGATGCCGTGAATGCCAGATTGATAATCAATTTGGATCGGTCATTATAAAACTTGGTAGTCTGGATCGCTTCTTCAATGTTCATGGTGCAAATGTATGTATTTACAATAGTTGTATCAACATTTAAATTGTTAAAGTGCTCTTAAACTGGATCCTGGCATGGTCCGGTTATCGCTCGGTGAATAGAAATAACGACTATTCAATGAAGAGCCGCTCGACGATCTGCCCTCGATTGGTGGAGATGGATAACAAATAGAATCCGGAGTGAATGCCTCCGGGAAAAATAACCGGCAGGGAAGGAGAGGAAGTCCGGTACATGATTTGCCCCAACACATTCGTCAACGTGACCGCTTGAATTTCCAACGATGGATCGTGCCGAATCCACAGTTCTCCATGATTCGGGTTCGGATAAATGGTAAGTAGTTCATCAGGAAGGTCCCGGCGCCGGGTTAATCCTTCGATGGTGTAATCGGAGGATACGATTTTACAACCTGTTTCATCCTGCGCTTTCATCCGGTAATCTCCTGCCGGCAGGCTGTCCAGCGTGAAAGTAGTATCCGGCAGGGAGGTTTCATTGACAAACCATTGAAAATCAATTGGTGGAGTACCTCCTTCAACGTGGACAGAAAGATACCCTCCATCGGGTGACGCCGGTACAATGCTGTCAAGAACCACCCGAAATGAGGAAGCTTCGAGTACAATGGTGTCCCGGAAGAAACATCCGGTGGTGTCGGCAGCAAAAGCGATGTAGTTTCCTCCGGGAATATTTTGTAGTGTGTCTCCGGTTCGACCGGTACCCCAAATCACCGAAATATCGGTGGGAGCGTTAAGGTAATGGACAATAATGGATCCGTCGGCCCGGTCCGGACAGGTCGGTGCCTGTGTCTCTGCGACCAGCTCGGGTCGTTGAACGACAACCGGCAAAGTGCCAATGCCGGCATTGCCTGACCCATCGATGACCTGGTAGACATCCAGGTTAAGCCCGATGGCAAAGCTGCCCTCCTGACCAATACCCTGAAGCAGGAAAATCGTATCTACTCCACAATTGTCCTGGGCTATGATCATTGGATAATTAAGGTCTGAACAGCGATTGGCGAATAAAGTATCCAGCGCTTCAATGGACGGCGGCATGGTATCACGAACCATTATGTTTATCGAATCTTTCAATGAATTGCCTGCTTCGTCTCGGGCGGTAATTGCTACTCGATTGGAGCCAAGATTCATGCATGAAAAAGTGGAGCGGGACAGGCTGACCGTGTCCAGTTGGCAGTTGTCCCCCACGATGTTAAGCAATTGTGTGAAAGTCACGGTAGTCGTACCGGTTTCATCCAGAAAGGCTTCCATGGAAGGAGCCAGAAGGAAAGGAAGCGTATTGTCATCCCCCAGGAGCTCGAACGTATCCTGTAGAGAGCAATTTTGTGCGTCGAATACCGTCAGTACGTAGGTTCCGGCAGCTAAACTGTCCGGCGTTAATCCGGGTAAATCCGGATTCCAGTCCAGGCGGTAAGGAGGTGTTCCTCCCTGGATGAGAAATGTAATCTGGCCGTCATTGGTGCCACTGCATTGTGGATGAACCAGTTTTATACTGTCCAGAGTAATTAAACCGGTAGAATTGATTTCAAAGGTGTCCTGGAAGGTACAAGTGCCTTCATCGATGGCATGAATGACGTACTTTCCAGGGGCTAAATCGCTGATGGATGAAGTAGTATCACCGGTTGACCAGAGCACCGAAACCTTGCCGGTGGCACTGGGAAAGTTTACATGAATCGCTCCGGCCGTGCCAGTACTGCAGTTAGGTTGCTGGATGCTTGCACTGGCTGACAGTGGGCATGTTCCCGATGCTACGAATACGGTATCCTGCACCAGACATCCCGACAAATCACCGATGACAACCGTATAATTACCAGGAGCCAGTTGACGGATGGTGTCGGTGTTCGCTCCCGTATTCCAGACAATCAGATAGGGGGGAGTACCACCGGTGGGTTTAACAAAAGCAATTCCGTCGTGAGCTCCCGGGGTCGATTCCGGAATACTGCCAATATGGGTCTCGATAAAGATGTTGGCCTCTATGGAAACAGGAATGGAAGCGGCACATCCCTGGTCGTCGACGACCAATACGGTATAATCTCCGGCTGCCAGACCGGTGCGGGCCCGGCTGGTATCCGCATCAGGCCAGAGAAAACGATATGGAGGCGTACCACCCGTAGCACCCAATACCGCCCCACCATTGTCTTGTCCGTTACAAGCAACTCCGGTCACGCTGATTAGTTCAGGAATTAAAGTTTCCGGTTCGGTGAGGGTGGCCGACAAAATCACTTCAGACGTATCGCTATCGGTGACCGTCACGGAGTATTCCCCGGCAGATAAAGATTGAATGTCGGCGGTGGTTGCTCCGGTTGACCAGAGGTAGGAGAGGGGAGAGGTGCCTCCCTGAACCAGGAGTGAAATGGCTCCGGTGCTGTCACCACCGCATTGGATTTGGTCGATGTTGGCAATGGAGACCGTCAAAGGTCCTCCTTCGGTCAGATTTCGGGAAAGCTGTGTTTTCACGGCCAGGTCTCCCTGGGCAGTACTGTCACCATTGGCCAGTAACGCCGTTGCATAAAAATGCACATTGGCATTGAGCATATTTTCAGGTGCAGTCCAGGTAACACTCCAGTTGATGACGCTGTCTGTATAAAATTCAGTGGGGTGAAGGATGTTTTTAAAGTAGGTTTTCAGCAGGTCCCGGTCGGTGATGATGCCGGATACACCGGTGGGCAGGGTGAGGTTACCAATATCCTGGTTTGCATCATCCAGAACGGTCATTTCAAAGCCGGCATAACGGGGATTTCCCCGGAAAAGACGAACTTCAATATTTACTTTGTACTCTTGTCCTCCATAGAGTTGGTCCGGTAACCCGGTGATCTGAACCTGGCCGGCAAAATTGCTGTTGGCCGGCGTGTGACAATCGGCACAGGTACCTTCTCCGGGAGCTCCGGTAAAACCATTAGCCGGCTTGTCGTACTGATTGGTAAATAACAATACCAAAGCGATGATGGCAAACAGGGTGTAAATGAGTGTATTCCTCTTTTTCATGAGATGATGGTGTTTCTAACAGGTAAAAATAACCAATCATGACAAATAACTGCCATGTATTAACAGTTGATTGGTAACCCAATACGAGCTTCAATTGGATCGCAGCAGAATGCTAAGGTAAGCAGGTGGATAGCAATCGGTTAAATATAGTGAATTAACACTTATAACTTACTTGGCAAATAAGGATTCGACGAAAATCCGGCGGTTAAAGACTTGTAATTTATCAATAGCTTCCCCAACGCCAATGTATTTAATCGGAATTTTAAACTGGTCGGAGATCCCGATGGCTACACCTCCTTTTGCCGTTCCGTCCAGTTTGGTAAGGGCGAGTGAGGTCACGGAAGTGGCCTCGGTGAAATGTTTGGCCTGTTCAATGGCGTTCTGCCCGGTGGTGGCATCGAGGACCAGCAGGACATCATGCGGCGCTTCCGGTAATCGTTTTTCGATGGAATGCTTGATCTTGGTCAATTCGCGCATCAGGTTCAGTTTGGTATGCAGCCTCCCTGCCGTATCAATGATGACGACATCATGGCCATGCTGGATCGCAAAATTGACCGTTTCGTACGCGACGGCACCCGGATCGGTGTTCATTCCTTTCGAATAAAAATCGCACCCCACCCGGTCAGCCCAGATCTTGAGCTGGTCGACGGCAGCCGCCCGGAAGGTGTCTCCGGCTCCCAGGACCACTTTTAGTCCCCGTTGCTGAAATTGATAAGCCAATTTTCCAATGGTTGTCGTTTTTCCGACTCCGTTCACACCGACCACCATCATCACATAAGGCTTCACTGCTGGGACATCAAAGTCTTCCTGATCTTCGGTTTTATTTTCAGTGAGCAGTTGAACGATTTCATCCCTCAATATTTCATTGAGTTCTGATGTATTCATGTATTTGTCCCGGGCGACCCGGTCTTCAATCCGCTCGATGATCTTTATGGTGGTATCGAGGCCGACATCGGCAGTAATGAGGATGTTCTCCAACTCGTCCAACACCTCTTCATCCACGGTGGATTTTCCAGCAATGGCTTTGGTGATCTGGGAGAAAATATTGGTTTTGGTTTTCTCCAGGCCTTTGTCAAGGTCTTCTTTCTTTTCTTTGGTAAAGAATTTTTTCAGAAAACTCATCTTCCTAATGATTAGGGTTGAACATCAAATGCAAAAAGGCTTTTCCCAATGCATCACATTTGGAAAAGCCTTTTCAGGTGTCCGGGGGCAATAATCAGTTATTGAAGAACTTGGTTACTTCGTCCTTGTGGATCATCACCTCCTGGAAAGAATATTTTCCTGTTTCCGGGTCCTTCACTGGTTTAACCACTTTAACCCAGTCTTTTCCACCGGAAGTAGCTGCCCGTTGCCCGGCCCTTGCGTTTTTAGAAACTTTAGCCATGATTATTTTATTTCACGATGAACAGTGTAACGCTTCAAAATGGGGTTGTATTTTTTCAACTCCATACGATCCGGAGTATTCTTACGGTTCTTCTGGGTCACATAACGTGAGGTGCCAGGCATACCGCTTTCCTTGTGCTCGGTGCACTCAAGGATGATCTGGATCCGGTTTCCTTTTTGTTTCTTAGCCATAGTGCTTTTGCTTTACCGAATTTAACCCAATTTTACGCCGGTAGAGATACCTTTGCTTTCTAATTTTTTAATATAAGCGTACAATCCCAACTTGTTGATCGTACGAATGGCCTTGGTCGACACTTTCAACGTAACCCACTGCTCCGTCTCGGGAACGAAGAAACGTTTCTTCTGCAAATTCGGCAAAAAACGTCTTTTCGTCTTGTGATTGGAGTGAGAGACATTGTTGCCTGAAATAGGCCGCTTACCGGTTAATTGACAAATTTTTGACATCGATTCAAATTTTTTAACGCCCCGAAAGACGTGAATAACTTGGTGACTTCGGCAGGACTCGAACCTGCAACCTCCTGATCCGTAGTCAGGTGCTCTATCCAATTAAGCTACGAAGCCAGTCCTTTTCTTCAAATGCGGATGCAAAGATAAAGAATCTTTCGTTTTATCCAATAGTCTAATTGGCAATTACATATAAATAAAATTAATCTTATGTATGGTTGCTGCCTTAGAAGCTATTATTCCAGGTGCTGACTTTATTAACGCTCTGGATTCCAGCAAATTTCAGTCCAATAACTCCATTTTTAACCAAATTGTTCCCTACAAGTAGATCAATTTCCTGGTCGCAATGTACTTGCCCTGACGGACCGAAATGAAATAGACATTCCCATAGGTAATGTTTGACGGTAACGGATCCAGGGTGAAGAAGGATTGGACCGGACTGCTTACCTTTTGCCGATAGAGCACCTGACCGAGTGTGTTGCAGATGACCACGTCCAGGGGTTCTGCATCCGCACGGATTAAATTGACTTGCAATGACCGGGCTCCCTGATCCAGGATAACCTTTTCAATATCCAGGTGATCTCCCAGGACTTCGGTGCACCAGTCGTTCTGAATAGCCCGCATTGGATTAGCGGCATTTAACCGGCCTCCTGTGACGGTTTTATCTGCGAGGACTGGCAAAGGGTCCACACCTGCAAATAGATAATCCTTGATCAGCAAGGCGCCTCCGCGCGGATTATTTTTCAGGTAAGCAGCAAATTGATCGCAGGGGTACGTCCACAACAATCCAACGACACCGGTCACATGCGGACTGGCTGCAGAAGTTCCGGAAAAATCCCGGTATTCGTCATCTACGGTTAAACTATAGCTGCCGTCTCCGGGTGCCGATAAGTCTACGGTCGTCTTTCCATAGCCGGATGAGACCCGCTCATCCGCGAGGTCCGTATTGGTCACCGTGATCAACCCAAGTGACGGGCAACTGGTTGGCATATCAAACTGGGTGTCCACATCCCATTCACTATTGGTTGTTGCGTTGATAAATAAAATGCCGGCATCCAAAAATTCATCGAAATAAGGACACCAATCGGGAAATTCATCCGGCGTACGTCCGGTAACACCCAAGGACTGGTTGAAAGCCACCACATAGGCTCCTTCCTTTCCCCCGGACTGATCGTATTTGCGCCGCTGATCCAGTACGTATTCGTAACCGATGAACAGATCGGAGATGGTGAGATTGGGAATGCTGATGAGCATCAATTGGGCATTCCAGTTGATGCCGGCAATTCCCAGACGGTTGTTGCCGCGGGCTCCGACGATCCCGGCAACACTGGTTCCATGAGGCTTTTTATTGTGTTGATCATTTTTGGATTGCAAATTAACCCCGAAGTAGTCGTCGATAAAACCGTTCTGATCGTTGTCAATTCCATCATTGGGCACCTCTCCCGGGTTAGACCATAACGAGGGCATCAAATCGGTATGTTGCCGATCAAATCCGTCATCAATAACCGCTATGACCACCTGATCTCCCAGGGCGGTAACTCCTCCGGTCGTATAATCCCAGGCCAGAGGAAGATCTATTTTTTCCAGGCTGGGTTGCTCGCTAAAGCGGGGATCATCGGGGATGGTTTCCCGTTTTTCCAGAGGGGCATCCCGGTAAGCATGCTGAATGCCTGGAATCCGCTGAATTTCTTCCAGGGTATGATTTGTCGTAAGTCGGTAGAGCTTTTTGGCGGAGGATATGATTTCCCACCGGTATTCTCCGACTAGTGATTGCCCCCCGGGCAATGAAGTCCCGGTATCGAAACGGACAATAAACTGATTTTGTCCGAATAGACAGGTACCAATACATATCACGAGCATGCTGATCCAGAGTCTGGACATATCCATTGATGTTATTGACTGGGCGAAATTAACAGGATTTAACCGCAGGCGGGCATGTATGGTGTTAAAATTCCGCAGGGGAAATGGGCCCTTTTGTAAGAGAAGGGGTGAATCATTACGGTAAGGTTGCCTCAACGCACAAAGACCTGTTGGTGAAACAGGTCTTTGCTCATTCCAATCGGATAATGGATCAATATCCTCTCAGGTAGATGTTTTGATAAGTGGCGCACACTTTAATCAATGGCCCTCCGGACCCGATGTCTCCCTGGATATGTGTTTTACTCAGTTCATGCATGCCATCCTTTTTATTATCAACCTTTAACTCCAGATTGCTGAGTATCTCTCCGTAGGAACTTGAAAGATCTACCGAATATCCTTTTGATTTAGGGACTGAAAGATCGACGAAACTGTAACCTGATTGCACTTTGAGGTCGTGATCGTACCCGGAAGGCAATTTCATGGTGATTCCCCCGTAGGTGGATTCAATATCCATGGGGCCGGCGCGTTCGGCGATCGTGACTTTGCCGTAGGTCGCCCGGACTTTCAGGTTCTGGGACGATGGCAAGGTGATGGTCGCTTTTGGAGACGATTGATAATTCCAATGCCTCATCTGATCACCTTCTTCGGTGACGACGGTACCGTCTTCATATTCGTAGGTCACTTTGACTGGCTTGACTTCGTCCGGTTTAAAATTAATGTCAATGTACAACACACCTCCTTCGGTGTGGGAAGTAACGTCGGTCGCCTTGATGGAAGCTCCGGTTAGATTGACAGATGCTTCCTGCGACGTACCGTTTTCAACGGTCAGACTGGGATAGTCACTGGTAATGACCACCTGTTTGGCTCCATTGAGTGAAAAGGACTTTGGGTTTTGACTCCAACCGGCTATGCTGAGGATTGTTGCCAACAGGAATAGAATTGGTTTCATAGTCTTAGGATATTGGATGGTGAAATAATGGATGAAAATCACTTCTTGCGGAGATAGATGTTGCTGTAGGTGGATTTAAGACTGATGAGACTGCCGCCGCCGTTGATTTTACCAGTCACGTCCTTACAGGTCAGGCAATCCATATCATCTCCGGATTTCTCGGTGGTGAGGTTAAAATCGGTGTACATCTCTCCGTAACTGGTCTTCATTTGAACATTTGCTTTGGTTGCCCCCGGTATAGCCACGTCGACGAGAGCATACGTGGAGTGCAAAGTGATGGCGTCATTGGCTTTTATTTGACCGATGTTGCCTTCGATGCGCCCATAGACGGTCTTAATGGTAAGCGGAGATTTGGTATCTTCCAGGATCACGCTATTGTAACTGCAATTGGCTTCAATCTCCGAATTGTTGTTGCGGATAACCAGTTCCCTGCCATTGTACGTACTGTGTTCGTAATAGACTTTGACACCAGCCGGTACGGTCACCGTATAGGTGCTGTTGTCCATTTTAGATATCGGCGTCAGGGTGACATCCGTTCCGGATTTTTCCATAAAGAGGCCGATGCCTCCGGTATTGTCGGATTGCCCAATGGAATTGATCCGGCGCAGCCCTTCGGCCCTGTCATGGTCTGCATCGTCTTGTTCTTTGTCCGTTACAATTTTGACTTCGGAGCCACTTCCACCTTCAATGACGACTTCGTTGACATCGATGATTTTGAGGGTCCCACCCGACATGGGTATGCTAAAACTCTTTTGGGCAGCAAGCGGATTGCTGGTTATCAAGGCCATTAATCCGGCAATTGAAAAAAGTAAACGTTTCATAAGTTCAGGTTTTTATTCTATTGAATTGATTTTATTAATACTCATCTGAGCTTCTCCTTTGATTTGATTCAGTACTTCGTCCCTTTGCATAAAGTTCTCCAGTTCCGGGACGACCGATTTATCCTTTCGAATGCCAAAGGCATTGATGATTTCAATCAGGACACTGGGATCGGTTTCATGCTGAAGCAGACCGGTTAAGAAACTTTTTACCCGGGAATTATCCAGGTGATCACTGAGGACGCTGACACTGGCCAGACGCACATTGGAGCTGGGATCTTTGGCAGCTACATCAAACAAGGCATCCAGAACTTTTTGATCCAGAGGATTTTGTACAGC
>JAGQXC010000452.1 GCA_020436785.1 Saprospiraceae bacterium
CTGTGCAAATTTATCGGGAGCCAATCTTTCCGGAGCCAATCTGAGTTATGTTGTTCTGAAAGGGGCCAATTTATGGGGGGCACATCTGGAGAAAGCAGATTTATCCTATGCCGAATTAAACCGGGCGGACCTGCAATGGGCTGATTTAAATGAAACCAATTTGAATTGGGCGGATCTAAGGAATGTAGATCTGTGCAGTGCAAAGTTGCGAAAAGCCATCCTCACCAATGCGATTGTATCTTTTGCTAACCTCAAGAGTGCAGTCTGTACAGAGGCACAGATGGAATGCATCTCCTTGTGGGGCGCCAATTTGGAATATACCATCCTTAACCAGGCGGATCTGAATCAAGCCGATCTGAGATTGGTCAATATGGATGAAACCAGCTTGTTGAATTCCGACCTTAGCCACGTCCTCCTGCAAAAATCAACCGTTCGGGAAAAAGACTGGTTTGCCAAACTGGTCGAATGGCAAGTCATCGGAGCAAATGAAATTCAGGAAAAATATTGGATCGTTGAAAAAGATCAAAATTCAAAGATTTTTGAGCTCCTGTTAAGAAAATAAACAGGAAGGCCAAACCATCAGATAGAATTCGTTACGAGGTGCATTGATGCAAGGTGAGCAGGTGATTCAAGATTTACAGTCACTTGAATTCTTAAAGTAATCTAAACCAAAGGGGCTATTGCATGATTTGGGATTAATTGGATCAGCCGATACTATTTTGTGGTTCATTCTGCATCACGGCATTGAGTTTTATGGCAAAACGAACGATCAACTCATCGGTGGGCCGGAACGGCTTCAGTCCAATTTGAAAGGACCAACCGTAATAGTTTTCAAGCTCATTTAAATAATCAGCTAACAATTCCGGTGTCCAATTCGTGTTTCTGCTAATCTTAAATTTTCTCTTTAACTCTTTACCAACTTGCTGTCCATATTCATTGTTGAGCAGGTCCAGGTAATTGTCGGTGGCACCGTTGTAAACATCTTCCAGTTGTTTTTTACTAAAGTTACCAGAAATTAATTCAGGTATATAGCGGCGTTCGTGGACGTCACCAATAAAATCTCCCAATTTCTCTGAAAACATCGAAGTAATGAAAGCCTGGGTCGTGACATGAAGAAAGGTATTTAAATAACCTTCGTCCGAAATGTCTTCAGGATGGTTCTTTTTATCTGCTTCTTCAATATTAAACATCATTCTGGCTGCCAGGTCGTAGAAAGCAATGTCTCCATCTCCAAAGAGTGCATCTCTTCGCCTCGAGAGCAGGTATATACGGTTGAGGTCTTTGCGATTCCAGACGGCATAGGGTGAAGCGAGCAGCAGGCCCAATTTCAAATAAAATCCACCCTGAGCCGCATTGATAAAATCAACTTCATTTACTCCGGCCGTTAATTGGCTGTTTATGATCTTTTCATTGTTGTGGAAGGTCAATTTGACACCGGGTTTACGAAAAAGCGAATTCTCCCGGTCCTGATTAAAATATTCAATGTCCACCACCTTTTTAAATTCATCAAAAGAATGAAATCTGGTTAATAACAATGCACCTCTTCCTGCATCGATATTTGGAACTTCTCCATCAACTTCGTGTCCGTCCGAAGCTGATAACGGATGTGTTTCCATACCCTTCCGGTGGGTACACCCGACAGTTATAAGTAAGCCGATCCATGCAAGGAAGTTGATCCGAACACTCAAAAATGACAATTGTTAATATTTTATATAGTCAATGGATGGATCAATGTTACGGATAGTAACGTGGCGGAGCACGGCCTGGTACCGTCTTCCTACCCCTGGTGTTTGCAATTGGTTCAGTGAAAGGCGATCCACGTCATCAAGGACCAGGGCAGGCCGGTAATCGGCATCCGCTGCATGAACCGAAATGGCCTTCATCGTCAATCCGTCGACATGGCGAATGTAAAATCCCCAGGCCGGCAATTCCCCAAACATGGAAAATTCAGGATAGGCCTGAATATTTTCCGGTACACGGTCAAGACGAGAAAGCGGACTATTTGCCAGCCCATTATTACCGCGTCCTGGATATTTAATAATTACATTCTCCAACGTGACATTTTCTATTTTTTGTCCGGGAATACCGGTAATGGACGACGGGAAGGTGTTATGAAAAAACGGTAGATCAGGACCTCTCAGATCATAATCACCGTCGGGGCGCCCAAACGGCACTTCTACCTGGATGTTTTTCAGGGTAATATTTCGCAATACACCAGCCGGGCGGTTTTGATAGCGCCATCCCAAACGGATAAAAATGGCATTTCCTGTGTTCGTCGCAACCAGATTTTCCACCCGTACATTTTCAACCCGGCCTCCATCCACATTCTCGATGGCGATGGCTGACCGATAGGTATCGTAGACGGTGATGTCCCTGATCGTTACATTTTTAAATCCTCCGCTGGATCGTGTCCCGAGTTTTACCGCGCTGGCACTCGATCGAACGGTGCAATGGGCAATATAAACGCTGTCACAACCACCATCCTCGAAATGAGATTTCAGACAGATTCCGTCATCTGCCGAATTGACGTGACAATTGGTAATTTGCACCCGCTTACAATCGGATATATCGATGCCGTCGTTGTTCCAATAGGCATCACTTTCTACTACGACACTATCGATCACCACGTCTTCGCATAAATTATAATCCTGAACCCAGCAGGATGCATCACGAAGGGTAATTCCCCTAACATTGATATTTTTGCATTGATAAAAATAAAGGAGCAATGGTCGTAAATAATATTTGGGACGCATCTCCACGAAATTATAATCTGAACTATCCAGTTGACCAGCATAAAACAAGCTGTCAATATTCAGTGCGAGAGAGCGGCCCTGTCCATTAATTTCACCCTTCCCGCTGATCCGTATATTTTCCTGGTGATCAACAAAAAGCAATGCTTTCCAACGGTCCACTTTTTGATAATGATCCGGGTTGGTACTTCCTAATAAAACCGCACCTTCCAGCAAATGCAAATTGATACCGGATTTTAGCCATAAACTGCCTGTTAAAAATCGACCGGCAGGAACAATTACCCGGCCACCACCTTCCCGGAAAACTTGATCGATGGTGGCCTGAATTACCCGGGTATTCAGGGTCTTCCCGTCTGCGATCGCACCATGCTCCAGGATGTTATGGTCCCGGGCACTCAACGTCGCCAGGCTACATACTGCGAGCCCCAGCAGGAATATCCCCCGGAGCGGATGTCCATGCGGGGAATCATTCCCATTCCCGAACCATCCACCGTTCTTAATCAACCCGGTAACTTTAGACATCGCTAAAAATACATTTTTTGTACCTCTTTCGGCCGGACAACAGGATCTTTAGGAATAAAGGAAATATCCACATTTTGTACGTCACCATTTGCTGAAATTTTTAGCATGATGGACTGATACGGTTGGAACTCCACGCTCTTTTTGAGCGTACGTCCATGGTAATTAATCGTAAGATCCCTGATTACCGGGCGATCCATAAAAGATTGTCCGGAATAAACCGGATATTTTACCTCACTGGCAAGCGGTTGGGCTAAAAACAAATAACAGCTTCCATCCTCCTGCATCCGGCACCAATAAGAGGGAAGCCGATCACCTTCAAGCAAGGGTGGATGATTGATTAATTGCGCCAATTCGGAGGATACGTTGGATAGGCTCTCCAGGTCATCAAGCCACTGTCTGTATTCCGGTGACATCGCTTTCCCCGGTTGAAAAGGGCGCCTTTTCAGGCATACCGGTAATCCCTGTCTTGCCAATTCCAGGATACGCTTCAACGCACGTTTATCCAGATACTTGACATCCACATACAGGAGTGAAAACTGAGCATTTCCTGCCCGGAGTTTCCCTGATTGATACTGGGAAACGTCCAGATAGTGCCGGTTTATCCATAGTGGATGATACCCATGCAATTCACCGGGTGGATCTACATAGCGTAATTCGTATTCTCCCCATACCCATACCCGTTGGCGTTCCGGCGGATAGGCGCCTGCCATAACACCATCTTCATAAGGGATGTACACCGCAACGTCGCTGTACGTCCTGCCTTGTTGCATGAGGCTGGAGACTTGCTCGATGTAAGCATTGAAAGCCGGCAATTCAGGTGTCAGACTGCCCCCGGGCCCAAAATAAGTGGTTGCAAAAAAGTCAATGGTGTCCGATCCCTGAGGATTATAGGGTGAACCGTGGTAAACCAGATGATTCACGCCCTGGGCAAACAAAGCGTCTGCTACCATTTTCAGATCTGCCGTTTGTTCCTGTCGCAAATAGGTGGCAGGAAAACCATACATACAGGTAAAGGCCTCACATGAGACGACCGGTTTGGAAGCCAGGCTCGCAGCAGAACTTACAATCCGCGAATACGAGGGATTATTTAAGAGTGCTTCCGTCTCGGGGATATCGACCAATCCATAGGTTGTCATCACATCGGTCGGTGAAGCCAAACATTGTACCCGGGACCAGGCCCCAAGTTGCTGACAGGTTTCGACATAAGGTTTGTAAAAGCCATCAGTCACCATTTCATCCAGCATCAGCATGTAGTCGTAACGGACATCCGGAAATGAGTCCAATCCTGCTTCCATGTACGGAATGATGTCGTATCCAAAACGCTGGGAAAAAGCTTCTTCAAATCCCGATGTCCACACTTTATTGGTGGCATTGAGTTTAATTTCCCAGGAATCCGTGAAAAGCGCGGACTTCGATCCCTGTAAAGCCGGCTTGAGGGCATGGGCAACCGGTTGGGCAAATTGATGGAAGGCCGCGCTATCCAAATGATTGATTACCAGTTGATTTTGCGGATAGGACCAGGCGAAAGTTAACCACTGACGAAACGATGTGTCACCATAGATCTGGGTAGAATGGGGTGGATCGATGTTGATTCCGGCTACCGGCCAGGCACTGCCAAAGGTGAAGTCGCAACCCAGGCCGATGGAATCGGCATAAGCTTTGGCATAAGCAACCACGTCTGACCATTCCGGGCTAAGCCATGGCTGGGCTGTGGTATCCTTGGGATAATGGCGCCCATAATTGCGTTCATACATACTTTGATATCGGTATAGCGGGTAGACCCAGGCGATCTCCACACCACCAAAATTTTGATCCTGAAACCAATCCAGTTGGTACCGGATGTCCTGCCTTTTGATCTCTGTGGCAAACCACCACCAGCGGGTATAAGGTTTGGCGCTGGGGAAGAATGATTGATCACTTTGATCAGGTACGGACCGGCATCCAAAAGAGGAAACGACCGCGACAATAATCATCCATGCGGGAAGATGTAATGATTTCATGGGGTTAAAATAAGAATATCCTTTTGGTGGATGATGGGGATCGGCCATTTTCAAACGGTCCGGATTTCGAAAGGCCGTACTGGTTACAATGTATACCGGATACCAATCAGGGCATCAGCCAGATGAATGGGATCGCTGCGGGTATCCGCGACAAATCCGTGGATATATCGCAACGCCAATTGCAAGGCAATTTGATCATTGATTTTGTAGTAAGGTGAAACGGTTAACCCAATTTGTGGACTTGCGTCAGTGAACGTACCGGCGGATCCAAAGGCGGTAAACCTGACGATGCTTACTCCTCCTGTTAACATGAGGGGAACAGAAAGCTGAGCCGTTACCGGGGCATTGTAGCCCAGTGATCCATGAAAGGCATACCCGCTCTTCAGATTGTCATTGGCAACGGTTCCCGGAAGTAAATAGGTAAATTGAAAACGACCGATGGCCTTGCCGTATTCCAGATCGGCAAATAATGCAATTTCTCCACCGGATCGATCACTCCTTCCATAGGTCAACAAAGGGGCATACCCTGCAGATGCGCCGACCGAGAGGGAAAGTGTTTGCGCAGACAGTGGATTTGAAATTCCGAATGCAAAAAAATAAAACAACCCACCCAGGAGGGGAAAAATCCGATGACACATCCGATGACGATTGAGTTGAATCATGCCGCAAAAACAAAATAAGCTTTTTCTAATGGTTTGCCTAACGGTTGAGCGCGAAGTGATCAGGACCGGTCATATGCTGGCGGGGTGGCAGGGTTATTTTCACCAAAATTTGTAGATTAATCCAATTTCCTGACTCGTTGGATTGCTTCTGGTATGAAAAAATCACTCGTCCTTTTTCTGTGGATTAATTTATTGGGGAGCCTCCTGCACGGCCAGGAGTCACCTAACATCGTACTGATATTCCCTGACAATCTAGGCCTAGGAGAAGTGGCATCCTATGGCGGTGTCCGCAATGTGCCTACACCCAATATCGACCGGATTGGCCGCGAAGGCATTCGCCTGACCAATTTCAATGTAGAATATTCCTGTACACCGTCACGGGCAGCCATCCTTACCGGGAGATACGCCACCCGCACCGGCGAAAACTACTTTGCCGGTCTGACCCTGTGGGAGAAGACCCTGGCCGAAGCGCTGAAGTCAGCCGGTTATGCCACCGGAATTTTTGGCAAGTGGGATTTGGGAGGTGCCGATTGGCAAGGAAAACGCGAGCCTACCCAACAAGGATTTGACGTGTGGTATGGGATCCCCGGGACCAGCCATGTGTCTCAATTCACCTCGATGGCCGGGTTTGATACGCTACGTAATCCGGCACCCTATATCTGGGAAGGTAAAGCGGGACAGCCTGCTACCAGGGTCAAACCCTTCAATTTGGAGACCAGACGAACCATTGACCGTGAAGCTGCTGAAAAAGCCATTCAATTCATGGAGGAGCAGGTGCGTGCCAAACATCCATTTTTTGTGTACTATCCGATGACTCAGTTGCATTTACCTGCACTACCCCACCCCGATTTTGCCGGATCAACCGGCGCCGGTGACATGGGTGATGCCATGGCAGATGTCGATCACAACACCGGAATGATCCTTGATGCTTTGCAGAACCTGGGCATTGAATCAAATACACTGATTATCTGGTGTACAGATAATGGCGCCGAGATGCGCAGGCCCTGGCGGGGAACGGCGGGACCTTGGCGAGGGTATTACAACTCGGCCATGGAAGGCGGTATACGAACCCCCTGTCTGATCCGCTGGCCAGGCAAAATACCTGCCGGCCAAATCTCCAATCAGATGGTCCACCAAATTGATTTGTACGCCACCATTGCGGCAGCCATCGGTCACCCCGAAATCCTGCCGAATGACCGGGTTATCGACAGCAAAAATGTGCTTCCTTTTCTGGAAGGTCAAGCCATCAACTCCGGGAGAGATGCGGTCCTTTTTATGAATTGGACCGGTCAACTCATGGCTGTTAAATGGCATGATTGGAAGTTATGGTATCACTTCCAGACGGAATTACCGGATCCGGATCCGGACAATTTGGTCCGGTTATTTGACTTGCGGGTTGATCCCCGTGAGGAATTTGATGTCAAGGACTATTATCCCTGGGTCATTGGCATCATGGATAGCCTGGTACGTGATTATGAAAAATCCCTGATCAAAGAACCGCGCGTGCCGGCTAACGCCACAGACCCGTTCAACCCTTCCAATTCGGGTTCCGGTCAAACCGTGAACGTGTACGAACGAAAGGATCGGCTTCCACTCCCCCCACGTACTGATGCATTGCCCGCACCGGACTTCTCGGGAGCCTGGTCCACCACTTCTGTAGATATCCGTTCACCTTTAGGCCGAGGTTACCAACCACCCATGCCTGATTTAGGCAGCGGCTGGGGAAACCAACTGGAGATCATTCAGAGAGCAGGATATCTGCACATCGAACGGGTGGTTTACTTGCCCCGTGAAATTCAACCTTTGTTAACCGCCACGTACTTCCTGGATGGTCGAGCATCGAACAACAGCTTCAATGTCGGCAGGTCCCTTCCGCCGGTTCAATCCACCACCAACTGGGAAGGCAACCGGCTGGTTATCACCTCCTGGTTTCCGTATTCTCCTCTTCCTGACGGCACTTGGAAGAAAGCCAGGGTCACCCAAACCCTTTGGCTGCAACCGGCAAAGACAACACCCTGGGAAGCTCAACTGGTGATTGAAACCAAGCGGGAAGGCGTCGACGGTGGATTGACCAGCACAAACCGTACAATTTACTACCGTGGTTATCGCTAAGGAAATGTTTGGGCCACTGTAATAATTGGCCGCCTTTTCATGCTTAGCGACCGAATAGAAGTGCATGTTGAAATTTGAACCAAGTTGGCTACCTTCAATGGTTCAAATAATCAATACGTTAAGCCTTTTTCCGGACCTTAAATCACATTTTTTCATGGAAAGACATCAAACAAACCCTGCCCATCATCCCCTTCATAGGCCCCTAC
>JAGQXC010000453.1 GCA_020436785.1 Saprospiraceae bacterium
CTTCACAACTTCTCGGGGAAGAAAGGCCTATCATTGTGTCCCTCCCCACCGATTATGACTCCACCCAAGCAGATTACCCGGTCATGTACCTGACCGATGGCCGTCAGAACATCTGGCATGTCATGGGCACCATCGAAGTGCTGACCAGGACCGGCAGCATTCCTCCGCTGATTGTAATCGGTATTGAAAGTACCAACCGGATGCGGGATTTCACCATGACAAAAGGGGCCAATCAGCCAGGTAGTGGAGGTGGTCATCAATTCCTCGCTTTCATGGAGCAAGAACTGATTCCTTACGTTGATTCCGCCTACCGGACCCATCCTTTCCGGTTATTGGAAGGTCACTCCCTGGGTGGATTATTTGCCGCTTCAATATTTATCAAGAATCCTGATTTATTTGACGGTTACATCGTGATGAGCCCAGCACTCTGGTGGAACAATGAAGATCTTACCAAACAGGTGGCTCCATTTCTAAAAGCTCATACTCACCTGGACAAAGCCTTATTTTTTGGCATTGGAACAGGAGAATCCAGCCCTGATTTTGGCATGCGCAAGGAACTGAAAAATTTCGTCGATGCATTGGCCGCGGGTCAGGCATCCGGATTGCGCTATGAACGCAAGGAAATGGAAGACGAGGGCCACATGTCTTCTGCGTTATTGTCTAATTATTACGGCTTAAAATTCATTTTCGCAGACATGGCTTTTCCAGATTCTCTGTTCGAAAATTACAGCGACGAATTGTTTTTAAGTCATGAACGTCAAATCATGGAAAAGTACGGCTCACTGGCAAAACAATCGGCTGAATCGTATGTCCGGCTGGCCTTTCAGTTGCGCGAACAAAAGAAATTTGCCGGCGCGTGTACCGTGCTGCAGCGAAGCGTTGAAGCCTATCCATTCGATGTGGGCCTGATGAATTTATTAGCGGACACGTACGGACTCAATGGTGAAATTAACCAGGCCATCTTAGTCTACCAGCAAGCGATTGCCACTTCAAAAAAATACCACTACCTGCGGGAAGAGGAGTTTGAAAAACAAATTGACCGATTGAAAAATAAATGACAAATCACCAGATCTTAGAAAATGGTAATTTGTCTCCGTAAACCGCTAAAGAAAGTTGGCCATCCGCCATCGATTTTTGAACAAAAAGTATGAGGAATCCGGCACCAGCCTCGCGCGTAACAACCCTATTGCTGGCGGTCTATTTTCTGATCGCTTTTTGGATCATCGTTCTGAAAATGAATGTACCCATGCAGTATAAGGAGGATGCAGAAATGGTCAACTTCATTCCTTACCGGGCATCGCTGATCCTGAACGAATCCGTATCCTTCGCCGAAATCCTGTTCAACGTGCTGATCTTTATCCCTTTCGGACTTTATGCGCATCCACTTTTCCGGTCGTGGTCGTTTATCCAAAAAGTCGGTCTGTTTTTTTTCTTTAGCCTCCTTTTCGAATTGACTCAATATTTTCTCGGGATCGGCGCTCTCGACTCCACGGATCTTCTGAACAATACGTTTGGCGGGATCATCGGTTTTTGGATTTATCGTGGGATCGAAAAGATCTTAGCCAACCGCTTAAAAGCACAGAAAGTGGTCAATGTGGTGGGAGCGATAGGCACCGCCCTCATTCTTACATTTTTACTCTTCCTGAAAATAAACCACTTGTGGATTTTCCGGATGTAGTCGAAACAAATACAACATAATTTTCAGCCACGAATTTGAACGTATCAGTCAACCAGGTTGAAGAATGCTGCTTGCAGGTTAACGATTCCGAAACCGCCGTGATGCTCCGTGAATCCTCCGTACTCCGCAAAATAAGTTTGGAGACCGGGATTTGCATAGTGCCGCTTTTTTTACCAAAAAATACAGTTAGGAAATTGTCCCCAATTCACGTTTGTAACAGAGGAGCCGGAAATGGCAACCGGGGAAGTATTTCGTTGACCTCAGGCGACTTTATCCTTGTTTTCAAACATGCCAATTTGCTGCATGGCAGCGAACCGATCCGGGACACCCCAGTGCTCAACGACCAAACCATCTTCGATCCGGAATATGTCCAAGACATCAATAACAAATGTTCTTCCGGTGGGCGGCATTCCCATAAATGGTTTGGAATGGACCGCAGTGGCTTGGAAGTGTGCCCAAACCATATCATCATGCTCTACGCTATGAATGAGATCGTATCTGAGGTCGCTTACGCCATTGTACAATTGGCTGATGAGTTGTTTCAGACCATCCCTGCCTCCC
>JAGQXC010000454.1 GCA_020436785.1 Saprospiraceae bacterium
CGGATGATCACACGCCGGTACAGGTCATTGAGGTCTGAACTGGCGAACCGGCCGCCATCGAGTGGTACCAGGGGACGCAGTTCCGGCGGGATGACCGGCAAATATTGAATGACCGACCATTCCGGACGGTTTTCAAAGACATGGTTGCTGTCGCGGAAAGCCTCGATCACGCGCAAACGCTTAAGTGCTTCACTCTTACGCTGCTGCGAAGTTTCACTGGCCGCTTTGTGCCTCAAATCGTAAGAAAGCTGGGCCAGATCCAGGCGTTCCAGCATGGTCTTTACTGCTTCGGCTCCCATTTTAGCGATAAACTTGTTGGGATCGGAGTCATCCAGCATGTGGTTGTCTTTGGGAAGGCTCTCCAGTACTTCGAAGTATTCTTCTTCACTGAGCAGGTCCAGTTCGCTGATGCCATTAGCTGTCGCTACCCCGGGGTTGATGACCACATATCGTTCATAATAAATGATCGATTCCAGTTTTTTGGATGACAAACCCAACAAGTAGCCGATCTTATTCGGCAGGGATTTGAAAAACCAGATGTGCACTACCGGAACGACCAGTTTGATGTGTCCCATCCGCTCACGACGTACCTTCTTTTCTGTCACTTCCACACCACAACGGTCGCAAACGATTCCTTTATAGCGAATGCGTTTGTACTTCCCACAATAGCACTCGTAATCCTTGACCGGACCAAAGATCCGCTCACAAAATAAACCATCACGCTCCGGTTTATAGGAGCGATAGTTGATGGTTTCCGGCTTCAGTACCTCCCCATAGGAACGCTCCAGAATGTCATCCGGAGAGCACAGACTGATGGTGATCGAACTGAATCCTTTTGGTTGTTTATTTATTTTTTTCTTAAAAGGCATAGGTCAAAAACTTAGCTATTTAGAGAATGATAGTGCTCAATCAAATTTCACATCCAGTGCCAATCCCCGCAATTCATGGATCAATACATTGAATGATTCAGGAATGTTGGGTTCCGGCAGATTGTCTCCTTTTACGATCGCCTCGTAGGCTTTTGCCCGGCCGATGATATCGTCGGACTTGATGGTTAACAACTCCTGAAGGATGTTGGAAGCACCAAATGCTTCGAGTGCCCATACTTCCATTTCACCAAAACGCTGACCACCAAATTGGGCTTTACCACCCAGCGGCTGCTGCGTAATCAATGAGTAAGGTCCGATCGAACGCGCGTGCATCTTATCGTCAACCATGTGGTACAGTTTGAGCATGTAAATTACCCCGACGGTCGCTTGTTGATGGAACCGGTCACCGGTTTCACCATCATACAGGAAGGTTTGACCCAACGATGGTAATTTGGCATCCGTGATGTAGTTGTCAATCTCCTGCAGACTGGCTCCATCGAAGATCGGGGTGGCAAATTTGGTATTCAACTTTTCACCTGCCCAACCCAATACGGATTCGAAGATCTGACCCAGGTTCATCCGGGAAGGTACCCCGAGTGGATTCAACACAATGTCCACTGGTGTTCCATCCTCAAGGAATGGCATATCTTCCATCCGCACAATCTTGGAAACAATTCCTTTGTTACCGTGACGTCCGGCCAGTTTATCGCCCACTTTCAGTTTGCGCTTTTTAGCCACATAGACTTTGGCCAG
>JAGQXC010000051.1 GCA_020436785.1 Saprospiraceae bacterium
GGGTTTGTCGGGGTTGTATTGAGCATTAAGGATGGCATACAAACTACAAAAGACCAGGGTCCACCAGGATTTCATGACGTGTTTTTTATTGAAAAATACTCATTTCAATTCAATGCCGGGCCGAGTTAATTTGTGAATAAATGGATTGGATACTAAGAATTGTTGGGACGTCTCCTTCTCCTTTTTCCTTTAACCCGGGATTTCTCCATTTCGCCTACGGCTTCAGTCGAAATGACAGAAGCTGATTCGATCGCACCTACTCACGAACGCACCGCGTTGTCAGCATTCCCATACCTCGTACTCCGTACCTCGGACCCGACCCTGGATAATTTGTGAATAAGTGGATTGGTTACTAAGAATTGTTGGGACGTCTCCTTGTCCTTTTTCATTTTTTCTTTAACCAGGGATTTCTCCATTTCGCCTACGGCTTCAGTCGAAATGACAGAAGCTGATTCGATCGCACCTACTCACGAACGCTCCGCGTTGTCAGCATTCCCATACCTCGTACCTACTGACGAGCGCTTCGCCGCTGTCAGCATTGCACCACCCCATACCCCATCTGAAGTTAATGAGTTAATCAGTAATCAGTAGTCAGTAGAAAGTAATCAGTAAATAGATGCTTGATTCAAGAACCCCGTACCTCATACCGCTGTACGTAATTCGCTATTAATTTGATTCCTTGTCCTTGTCCTTTCTCCATTATCCTTTGACCCCGTACCTACTGACGAGCGCTTCGCCGCTGTCAGCATTGCACCACCCCATACCCCGTTACCCCATACCCTCTTAGAATTAATTTCTTTTCCCTATACTTGTATTCATATTAAATGAATTCTTGATATGTTCGTTCGGCGCCTGATGGTTCCGCTTGCATTATGGATCATGGTTGTACTCTATCTGGCCTTCGTCGAAGAACGTCAGGGTGTCATGATCTGGGTTATTCCTCCGGCCCTACTGCTCATGGTGGTGTACATTTTTACGCCTCAGCTCAATTATTGGTATGTACAACGTTACCGCCCCACATTGGATGATCCATTACGGCAATTTGTGCATCGTCTTATCCCCTGGGTGATCCGTCTCGAACCGGAAGTACAACAGCGGCTGGAAGAGCGGTTGGTTGAACATATGGAAGGAGCGGATTACACTGGTATGGCTCTCGATACGATCCCGGAGGAGGCAAAAGCTGCGGTAAGTCTGGCGGCAGTCATCATCTCCTGGCAACAGGAAAAAGTGATGCTCTCCCCTTTCGAACGGGTAGTGTTTTACAAGCATCCTTTCCCGTCGCCCAATTATCAATTTTTACATGCTTCGGAAACGGATTTTACCGATCATGTCCAAATCTATTCACTCGAACAACTGATGGTAGCCTGGCTGCGTCCGGACCGGTTCATCAATGTGGCTTATTACGAATGGGGAAGGGTCTTTCAATATTTATTTGACCATAAATCTTACCCGGCTTCTAGTCCCGAGCGTTGGCATGCATTGACCCGGATCTCCTCCCAGTCCTTGGATCAATGGAAGAAATTTACCGGATTTGAGGAGTTGGATTTCTGGGGGGTGGCCACCGCATGTTTTTTTTGCTTCCCCCAAAGGATGCTTGAAACGGAACCAACTTTATTTCAGAATATTCGGGAGATATATGGACTTCCTTTGTCCCGCTTACAAAATTCATCGACCTGATTGGACGTTCAAAATAGTACGCATTTCTTCAGAGTAGGTGATTTTAACTTTCAGTAACTATTACGGATAATTTTTGTAATTGAGGACTGTTCTACAATGCCCAAAGGGCCGGTATAAATGCCTCCATCCTTGCCAATGTCGGTCACTTTAACGGACAATACATTTTTATTCCGGGCATTTAATACACCTGCAGGGATGGGATAGATGCGAATTTGGTTAAATGACTCACTTTCACCAAATCTGCGGCCGTCATTTGTTTCACCAATTTTTACACCATTAAGATAGGTGACGTCAAAGTCATCAATTTTGCCTAAAACCAAATAGTATTTTTTATTTCTATCTGGTACAAAATCAAGTTGAAATGATTTACGGTACCAGGCAATCCCGTCAAAGGAACGATAACCCTGATTATCCCAAAATGAAGGAACAATGATGTTTTCCCAATTTGTGTCGTAATATTCCGGGTCGCTAAAATCGCCTGTTTTAGAAATTCTGAATTTCCAGGAGCCATAAAAGTGCTGGATTAATACATCGCTTTGCTTGTGGGCATAGATGCCCGGATTGCCGGCGATGATTCCACCATCAAGTGTCTCATCATACACCCGGATAGCTATTAAATTATCGCCATTAAAATTGATAAGCTCCCTGGGTATGTAATAGCTTCGATTAAAAAGGTAAGCGGTCCTGAAACGCGGTGGGAAAGTACCGCTTTTACCTATTACCGTTCCGTTGAGATAGGTCTCGTCTACATCGTCAATAAAACCCGGCATTAGTACATAGGCTTCCTGAGTATTTAATAATCGTCCGTCAAAATGAACGCGATACCAGGCGTAACCGTCATAACCATTAAATCCTTCGTTTTCCCACTTCGCCGGCACTTTGATTTTTTCCCATTTCATATCAGAATAAGCCGGGGATGCCCAGGTGGCATTATCGCCGATGCTGAAACGCCAGTCTTTGTTTAATCCAATTTTTAACTCCAGATTTTTAATGTCATATCCTTCAAAACTGTCCGACTGATCAGTTCCCCATATCCAACCCCAGTTCGTTAGTCGTTTTAGCAACTCATCCAAACGGTTTTCATTTGCATCATCAACTTGGGCCGCAAGTGGGAAATGCATAATTAATATAAAAGTAATCAAGATAAAGCCTGATATTTTTGGCATTATTTTCATCTTCTTGATGTGTTGTATTTAGATTGGTGCCAATTTTTTATGCGGAAATGTATTTTCATATTAATCTCTGGATTTATTGTACATAACCACGGAATTATTGCCCAGGTCAATCACGAATCCATAGGCCTGCATTAGTGACGTCCCGATAATCGCCGATATTCTTTTACCGGTTCTGGCCTGAATGGACTCGGCAATCGGACCAAGATCAAAGGCATACATCGGGCCCCGTAGCGCCGTATTTCCAAATAGCAGTGATGCATTTTTCACCCGGTGCAATAAATTATTTTCGGAGCCAAATCCGGGAACATAACGACTGGCGGATTTGACTATATCAAATCCCAGGTGTTTTTTGGATTTGCTGTCCAATATGGTGATGTCTGATCCCGTATCCAAAAGCACCCAGGTTTTTTTGTTGTTGATCTGCATTTCAACGATTGGTTTGTGCTGGTAACTAGCTTGCTGAATGTCCACGGGTTGACCGTAGGTTAATTGCCCAAAAACAGCTTTAATCAATAATACGATAAGTATAAATGGCCTTTGCATGATGATTGATGTTTGAGTTACAGAATCGATATTCAAAATAACTTGCTGAATTGTTGCAATGTGTTACCGGCGCGTAAAGAGATGTCATAGGTTGTCACAGACTTTGGTTCAGACCATTTTATATCCCAATCCGTGAACGGTGAGAATGATCTTTGGGTCATTCGGAGTGGTTTCTATTTTTTGGCGAAGGCGTAAAATAAAATTATCGATGGTCCGGGTCGTGGGAAATTCGTCGTATTGCCAGATGTTCTTCAGGAGGTCTTCGCGCCGGACGATTTGATGTTTGTTTTTCCAGAGATAATGCAGTACGTCAAATTCCCGGTGTGAAAGTTTTACTTCTTTTCCGTCGGAAATGGCCAGGTAGTTGACAAAATCAATATCCAGCAATCCAATGGATTCCATGGGTGAGTCAAGTGTTTGCAGTGAATTTGTTCTGCGGAGGATGGCTTTTACCCGTGCCATTAACTCGCGTAAACTGAAGGGTTTGGAAATGTAATCATCTGCTCCCAATTCCAATCCCAGTACACGATCGATTTCTTCCCCTTTCGCAGTAAGCAGTATGACCGGAATATCGTTTTTTTGTTGGCGTAGTTTCCGGCAAACGTCAAATCCGGAAATTTCCGGCATCATCACATCGAGTATCAATAAATCAAAATGTTCTGCGGTTAATTTGGTCAATGCCTCGGTGCCATTGGCTGCCGTTTGCACCTGGTAACCTTCAAATTCCAGGTTATCGGCCAGTCCTTGCCTCATGGCGGGTTCGTCATCGGTAACAAGTATTTTAATCATATCGGGTCTTTTGTGATGGGAAACAACAGGGTGAACTGGCTGCCCTTGCCTGGTTTGGAAGCAACCGTTACCTCCCCATGGTGCTCTTCCATAATGTGTTTTACCAGATTTAATCCCAGGCCGGTACCCTTGGTCTTCTGGGTGAGTGCATCATCAACCCTGAAAAATTGTTCAAAAATCTTGAGATGATGTTCTTTTGCAATGCCTATGCCCTGGTCGGTGACCTTACAACAGGCAAAGCCGTCCCTGGTAAAGGTTGATATGGTCACTTTTCCTGGATCAGTACTGTATTTAAGGGCATTGTCGATCAGGTTGGACAATGCTGCTTCAAAAGCCTGAGCATCTGCCAGGATTGGTAATGACCGAGGATGAAGGTACAGTTCACCATCAATATTATTTTCAAGAAAGGTGTGTGCATACGTATCATAGAGCTTTTGGACCAATTGATTCATATCCACGTCGGTTAAATAATAGGTCCGGCGATTGGCTTCAATGCGTGAAAAATCGAGGATATTATTGACGAGGTAAGTCAGACGGCCGGATTCACGGTGGATGACCTGGTAATAATTTTGTTTTTTCTCCTCCGAAGTGATCCGGCCGAGCATCAGTGTTTCAGCATACATGCGGATCAGAGATAACGGAGTTCTTATTTCGTGAGATACGTTGGAGACAAAATCGGATTTTAGTTGGGCTATTTTCAGTGCTTTACGGGCATTTTGGAAGATTAAAAAAGATCCAATTAAAATGGTAATGATGGAAAAGAACAAAAAAGCCAGGTTTGTGCGGTTCCGGTTCCCGATCAATTCCGAATAACTAATCCCTTTCGATTGAATGGCCAGGTATGTCTCAGGCAAAATCCATAAAAGCCTTTCAAGGTAATTATGGGAAGCGTCAAATTCTCCGGTACTGTAAATCAAAGAAGCATCCTGTTCACTGGTGTTTTTTTGCATGACCGCCAACAGAAACTCATCCTGTGAAAGTTCCTGCATTTTAGCTCCCAGCACCGTTTCTACCCAATAATTGGGATTGAGGATAAATAGAGCGTTGTACAGCGCGGAGTCTTTGTCATACGTCATGACGGTCATGGCTGTCTGTGCAGGGTTCAGGCCTTCGATGGATGTCAGCCCTCCTGCGGCCTGGATTTTTTGAAATCCCGCCTCCAAATAGGACGTCAGTTTGGCGATGGTGGAGTCATTTTCGTTGTACCACCGGTCAATTTCAGCTTGATTTCCAGGACTTCCGGCTACATAGTCGCTGTAACAAAGGCTGTCCGTTCGCGTGGATAGGTTGCGAAGAACCAGAAGCTGAATGGATTCATTGCCTAACACCAGATCTGCGGCGTTATCGGTAACCGGATTGCTCTTATCCGATAAGCGGCTTACCCATTGTTGCATGCGATCGTCGGCATACTGATTCAGGGAGAAAAGCACGGTTTCCATTTGCTTTTCATAGATGGCGTCTGCCATTTCTTCATCTTTACCGAGCGACTTCACCTGTAAGAAGGCATAGATCAAAAACGGAATGAGAATGACCAGCAGAATGAATAAAACGGTTCGTGCACCCTTGCTCACAACTCCTGATTGAGGACATCTAAAGTAGGCTGAAAATTCGTATCCTGTGGGTTCACACTGTAATCGTTTTTCAGGTTTTGTCACAAATTGTCACGGGAAAATGAAAGTAGAAGTTCATTCAGGCCGCACCCACCGTTCGCTGGTTTGGGGTTTGCAGCCAGGAGCTTGAATCCCATTCTAACGGCGATTTGCAGCATCCATCCACCGGTTATTGGACGGATTGAATGATTATATTTTATTCTTATCCGGCCGGTTATATATCCCGATAGTTTGTATATTGCTTTTGTAAATAGCTAACTGAGAATGGTTGTCTCGCATTACCAATCGCCCATTGGGTGGTTGGAACTACATGCTACCGACAAGGGACTCACTCAAATTCATCTGAATTCATCCTCTGATGTAGAAAGTTCTGACGCCCCGGACCATCCGGTGCTTCAACTAGCGATTGCACAGCTGGACGAATATTTTACCGGTGAGCGCAAGCATTTCAGTGTACCCCTGGACTTTGGTGAGGCACCCTGGTTCTACCAGGAAGTATGGAAAACGCTCCAGATCATTCCTTACGGTAAAACGCGGTCTTATTTTGACATCGCCAAGCGGCTGGGTAATCCCAAAGCCGTCCGTGCGGTTGGGATGGCCAATCACCAGAATCCTTTACCCATCATCATTCCGTGTCACCGGGTCATCGGAAAGAATGGTGACTGGGGTGGTTATGCCGGCGGTCTGACCATAAAGAAGTGGCTGTTGCGGATGGAAAACCCCAACCGTTTCCGCAAACAAGGGGATTTATTCCAGGAAGGGGTCATGGGGTAACCGAGCCAAAGGTTGAGTTTTGAATGCTGCGTTTTGCATGTGGATGATCGAAATGTCACCCGATAAGGAGGATAAATAGGGCTCGAATAGAGTAATTTTTTTTATAATGCCATCCCAAACCAACCAAAAATCAATCCGGACAACATTTCACGGTTAGAAAGCCTGTTCTCGAATTATGGGTGACCTCAATACCACACACTGGCCATCGCCAGGTGGCATCCTGCCTGTTTTGGCTACGCAAGCCATGATGGTTTGGACCTAAATGACCGCTTTTACCTGCCCTTGGAGTAATTTTCAATCATTTATCCTGCAACCATTAACCTTTAACCTTTCCTTGCACCGGTTACTTTACATCCAATTATTTTCAGATTTTTGCAGCGCGAAGCAAAATGCCTTCGCCTTATCTAAATTCGATTATCATGTACAGAACACATACCTGCGGCGAATTGCGAATCGCTGATGTTGGAAAGGAAGTGAACCTGGCCGGCTGGGTACAAGCCGGACGGGACTTTGGAGGAATGACCTTCGTGGATGTCCGGGACCGCTACGGCATCACACAGCTCGTCTTCAATATGGAAGACAATGCCGAACTCTGCGAGCAAGCACGTAAACTGGGCCGGGAATTCGTCATCCAGGTGACCGGCAAGGTTCGTGAGCGCAGTGCAAAAAATCCCAACCGCACCACCGGAGATATTGAAATCGAAGTGACCGGTTTACAACTTCTCAATGCCAGTAAAGTGCCTCCGTTTACCATTGAGGACGACACCGATGGGGGAGATGATCTGCGCATGAAATACCGCTACCTGGACTTGCGTCGTACTCCGGTTCAATCCAATATCATCTTCCGGGCCCGGATGGCACTGGAGACCCGAAAATACCTGGCGGGACAGGGATTTCTGGAGATCGAGACACCTTTTCTGATCAAGAGCACGCCGGAAGGGGCCAGGGACTTCGTGGTACCCAGCCGGTTGAACCCAAACCAGTTTTATGCCTTGCCTCAGTCGCCGCAGACTTTTAAGCAGATCCTGATGGTAGCCGGATTTGACCGTTACTTTCAAATCGTGAAATGTTTTCGCGATGAAGATTTGCGGGCCGATCGCCAACCGGAATTCACCCAGATTGACTGTGAGATGGCCTTTGTCACCAGGGAGGACATCCTGAATACCTTCGAAGGGTTAACTAAACACCTTTACCAGGAAGTATTGGGCATTGAACTGGATACTTTCCCACGTATGTCCTATGACGATGCCATTGTCAAATACGGTTCGGATAAACCCGACACCCGCTTCGGGATGGAGTTTGTTGAGTTGAATGACCTGGCCCAGAATCAGGGTTTCAGTGTGTTTGACCATGCTGAATTGGTCGTTGGTGTTTGCGCCCCGGGTATTGCTGACTCGTATTCCAACAAAGACATCAACGAATTGACCGACTGGGTCAAGCGGCCGCAAATTGGAGCGAAAGGCCTGGTTTACATTAAATACCAGCGCGATGGCAGCATCAAATCCAGTATCGGAAAATTCTACTCCGACGATCAGTTGCTTGCCTGGGGTGAACGTTTTGGTGCCCAACCCGGAGACCTGGTGCTGATCCTGGCGGGAGAAGCCGAAAAGACACGTACCCAACTGGGTGCGTTGCGGTTGGAGATGGGCGAGCGTCTGGGATTGCGAGACCCCAGGAAAGTGAACCCACTGTGGGTGGTGGACTTTCCGTTGCTTGAGTGGGACGAGGAAGCACAACGATTCTTTGCCATGCATCACCCCTTTACTTCACCGAAAAAGGATGACATCGAGCGGATGCAAAACGGTGATTTTGCCACCATGAAAGCTTTGCGTGCCGACGCTTATGACCTGGTCCTCAATGGCGTGGAGATCGGCGGCGGATCCATCCGGATTCACAATCGTGCGCTACAGAGTAAGAACTTTGACCTCCTGGGATTCACCAAAGAAGAAGCCGAAGCGCAATTCGGCTTTCTTTTGGGAGCTTTCGAATACGGTGCGCCACCGCATGGGGGCATTGCTTTCGGATTTGACCGGTTGTGTGCGGTGATGAACGGACAATCCTCGATCCGTGACTTCATTGCATTTCCCAAAAACAACATGGGGAGGGACATGATGATCGAAGCGCCCTCACCCATCGACCAAAAGCAATTGGATGAATTGAACCTGGAATTGAAGAAAGCTTGATATTTCTGACTCTAAAATATTGTTCATTAAGCATTTAGCACAATAATTGGTAACCTTCCGGTGTTTAATGATTAAGTCGCTGCGATTATTATATTAAGATATTTCATTATATTTGATCCAGCGTTTGGACATTCCCTGAACACATCTGATTTGTATTGCTCGTATGGTGCCAAATGTTAATTTTGCACCACTTTTTAAACCTTATCGGATATGAAGAAGTGGAAATGGGTCACCTGGACCTTTACTCTGTCTGGAATTTCTCTGTTGATCCTGGCCTTTACCCCGGTACCTCAACCGGTACCAGAAAACTGTTATCGCGTCACCGGAGTCGTCAAGAAAGTGTATGTGCCCTGTTGCGGAGA
>JAGQXC010000455.1 GCA_020436785.1 Saprospiraceae bacterium
ACTTCCAGCACAGGAAATGCATTCGTAGTGCACCGGCACCACGCAACCAACCTGCATTATGATCTCCGGCTGGAACAGGATGGCGTACTCCGGTCCTGGGCCATACCCCGGGGCCTTCCACCTGAACCCGGAATAAAACGCCTGGCCGTGGAAACCGAACCGCATCCCCTCGCCTACCTCACCTTTGAGGGAGAGATCCCGAAAGGCCAATATGGGGCTGGTTCAATGTGGATATTTGCTTCCGGGCAATACCAGCGGACGAAAGAAAAGAAGGATGGTTTTTACTTCCAGCTAAGCAGCCGTCGTTGGGAGGCTGAATACCGGATTCATCATATGAAAGAAAAGGAATGGCTGTTGGAACGTGTTTCTCCTGCTGTTCACCACCCATTTAAAAGCATATGGCAAGTGATGCTCGCCGAACAAACCACCAACGTTCCTTCCGGACCTGATTTCAATTTCGAGGTCAAATGGGATGGCATCCGGACGCTCATTCTGATTTATGAAGGTGAACTGCGCATCCTGAGCCGGAATGGTCGGGATCTGACTCAACAGTTTCCCGAGCTTGTAAATAATTTAAACCATTTGAAAGTTTCCAACGCGGTTCTGGATGCGGAAATCGTCCGATTGGATGATACGGGCCGACCGGTTTTCAAGCAAGTCATCAGTCGATTACATCAATCGCATCCTGCCAAAATCGAACGTCTATCAAAAAGTGCGCCGGTGGTTTGCTATTTGTTCGATATGCTTTATCTCGATGGTCGAAGTATCCTTCAGGAACCTTTGTCACGACGACGGGAATGGTTACAGGATCTTATCAGGCCGGGTTCCCCCTTTCGCTTCAGCGCCGCTGTGGAAGATGGCAAGGCGCTCTATGAGGCAGCTCAAAAGATGGGACTGGAAGGCATCATTGCCAAGCGCACGACGAGTCTCTATAATCAGGGGAAAAGGTCTCCGGATTGGCTAAAAATAAAATTCCGCGCCACCATGGAATGCCATATTGCCGGCTATACCGAAGGCCAGGGGGAACGCTCCGTCATCTTTGGTGCTTTACATCTGCTTGAACTCGTAAATGGGGAATGGATCTACCGGGGAAAAGTCGGTACCGGGTTTGATATGGAATTCATGCAATACCTGCGAGAACAGTTGGACAAATTGCCCCGCGTGCCAAAACCATTTGAAACGCCAACGACCGATGATAAAGTCAGTGTTTGGCTACAGCCGGACCTGGTGTGTGAGGTAGAATACGCGTCCATCACCGATCAGGGCACCCTCAGGGAGCCCGTGTTCAAAAGTCTGTTGGAAGACAGGTAGGAGGAGGGAGAATTTTTGATTGATGATTTGAGATTGATGATTTGGGATTGAAGAATTGAGATGGATGATTTGGGATTGATGATTTGGGATTGAGGTTTTTGGATTTGGAAGGGGATGCACCCCTTGCATGGGCACTATTAACCTAAAGAGGCACAATTATTGATATATAAATGAAAAATTTAATATTATGCTGAGAGCCATCTGGAAAGGCCACATACGGTTTTCTTTGGTTACCATTCCTATCCGCATTTACAG
>JAGQXC010000456.1 GCA_020436785.1 Saprospiraceae bacterium
CAATACGATGCCGTAGGATTGTGTTATGTGCACTTGCCTGAAGCGGTTAGACGCCCTTTTTACGCCAAACTGATCCAATCGATGAAACCGGGAGGGGAAGTTTTCCTGGAAGCCTTCACCCATACGCAGTTGGCCCATCAATCGGGTGGTCCCCGTTCGGAAGATCTCCTGTTTACACGGAACATTATCGCGCACGAGTTCAGTGAGCTGGAATGCATCTACCTGCTGGAATTGGACACGATCCTGCTGGAAGGAGCCTACCACCACGGCCCTGCCCATGTGGTGCGTTTTGTCGGCCTTAAACGATAATTGTTACCAGGACTGACCTTTCAAAATGGCAGTAATTATCCTCGGTTCAGGACAGGTTGCGTCCACGCCATCTCCGTATCCAGCGATTCAATAGGATTGGGATGAGGCTTGTCGGACAACACTTTGGCCCGCATAAATATGACATTGGGTTCCATGGTATATGATGCGGAAGTACCCTCATGTTCTGCCAACAGGGACGTATGGTCTTCCCCGGAAAGACCGCCATAAAACCGGATGGTATAATGCACTCCTGGCTCAGGGGCTACGCTCAGTTTCATGGTGCCACCGGCGACAGACAACTCGGAAAGGGTGACTCCGGTGGAGGCATAAAAGTCTCCTGCCTCCAACGCCGAAATAATGGCATCCGGCGACAAGGTATCCGCGCGGACCATGACCCAACCGCGGCCGGCATTGCTCCAGGTGCGGCCTTTTCGGTGGTAATGGTGGCTATCATCGGTACCCAGGGCAAAGAGGAGTGGTTTATTTTGCTTGAGATAAGCAATATTGACCAGATCCCACATCTCCTCGGTCCCAATGTGCAGGGAATCACCCTGGTTATGAACCTGAGGATGCCCGTTAAAGACTTCGAAAAATTGTTCACCCTGCAAGGCTATCATATCTTCCAGGGAAACGGCATAATGGAAATTCGGGTGATTGAGGTGCACGATCATCGGTGTACCAGTCCGCTCCCGTTGTGCACGGACAGCGTCAATGCTTTTCTGCAATACTTCGACGACACTCTCCCCCTGCTGGGGCTCGATGAGTTCACGCAAATTGGTGGCATTGAGGTGCAGAGGTTTATCCCCCAGCTGGTTGGTGATTTCTTCGGATTGAATAATGAGAAATTGCCCGGGATCTTCAAATAAGGGACGGTATTCTTCGAGGGTCTTGAGGCGAATCTTCAGCCCCTCGGCATCCAGTTGGTCCTCTACCCATTGATCCCCGAACCGGTCCCGGTATTTGGTCAGGGCCGCTTTGCGCAGTGAATCGCCCGCAATGGAAACCCACTTTTCATGGTCGGCAATAATATTGTGCTCACTCAGGGCAACAAACTGATAACCATTGGTCTTGTACCAGTCCATGATCATTTCAGGATAATCATCTCCATCACTCCAGTAAGAATGCGTATGCAAATTGCCTTTATACCAGCGCTTGTCCGCCTGGGCGTCTGGTTTGGCACAAGAATTCAAGGTTGCCACAAGGATGCCTAACCCTACAAACCAATTCATTTTTCTACTCATGAGAAAGAGGATTTCTTGAATTCCGAAGATAGGGTTATCCGTTTCATTTCTACGATTTTATGCGGTAATGCTTGCTTGAAAATCAATATTCTTATTATATGTTAAAGTCTCTTTTGATCAACAGGCACTCCTTATCTTAGAGATCGATAGAACCAAATACATGACCTATGAAGACATTCTTTACCACCCTGTTCGCATTGTTGTTTATGGCGCCCATCATCCACGCCAGTGGTGACCCCGACTATTGTTTTGCCTACGGAAAAAGCGATTATTACGGCTGGATTGCCGGCGTCCGGATGTGTAATGTTTACAATCACTCGGGCTTTAGTTACGATGGCTATGGAGATTACATGCATCAGACCATCCAGGTCGAGGCGGGAAAAAAGTACCCGATTACCCTGACACCGCGAACCTGGCCGGCTTTCCACGAAGACGCACGCTGGACCGTGTGGATTGACTTTGACCACAATGGAAAATTCGATGATGACGAGGTGGTCGTTCACGACTCGTATTCCCGGGAAATAACCGCGTGGGTAGTCATTCCAAGCGACGCTAAAGATGGTGACACACGCATGCGGGTAGGTATGCGCTTTATCTATGATCCGGTGCCCTGTGGTTATTACTGGTATGGCGAGGTGGAAGACTATTCCGTACACATTAAAAATCCCTATTATGGTTACGGAAACCATGATTACTGCCACATGTGGGGGAAAAAATCCAACTATGGATACATCAAACAGGTTAAAATCTGTGAGATCAATAAGGTGACCGGATGCGATCCTTCCGGCTATGCCGATTACACCAAGTGGATGTGTAAACTCACGCAAAACAAGAGCCACGAGATTTATCTGAAACCTTATCTGCGAAAACAATACAATTGGAGGGGAGACTGGTACATGGAGAAACCCCGCTGGATGGTATGGATCGATTACAATCAAAACTTCAAATTTGATAAAGAAGAATTGGTCTGCGATTCCGCTTGCTACGATCCGCTTAAAATGCACATCAATGTTCCTTCCTGGGCTAAACCCGGCAAATCAAGGATGCGCGTGGCCATGAATTTCAAGGATCATCACGATAAGCCTGATCCATGTGATTATTTCTGGTACGGTGAAGTGGAGGACTATTCGGTTTGGATCGAACATGGTCCCCCTGCCCCCAAATATTGCGAATCAGGTGCCCAGGACCCGAACTACGGTTACATCTACCAGGTTTGGTTTGGGGATATCGACAATTACTCCGATTATTCCCACAATGGTTATGCCGACTACACCCAGAAATCGACCGTGATGTACCGAAATGACAAAGGGACCCTGATGCTGAAACCTTCCCTGAACTGGGTACACGATCATTATTATGGCTGGATCAAACCAAGTGCCTACTGGAATGTCTGGATCGATTTTAATCAGAACGGTAAATTTGATTACAACGAAAAAGTAGCATTCCATCATTCGGATTCGTGGGTGTGGAGTTACGTCTACATTCCTTCCTGGGCAAAAACCGGGAAAACGCGCATGCGGGTGGCGATGGGCTTTGATGACTATCCGGAAGCCTGCGGGACCTACTGGTATGGTGAAGTGGAGGATTATACCGTTGATATCAGGGATCACTATGATCCTTTGGTTGCTCCTCCGGTCACCGAAATGACGGAGCTTAACCCCGGGGAGAACATCCTTAACCGGGACGTTTATGAAATTGGGATTGCGCCTAATCCGGCTTCCAGTTCGATCCGTCTGGAATTGCCAGGGACCGGCCAGGGACTACTTTCCATTATGAATGTTTCGGGAACGACGGTCGCCAATAAATCCATTGCCGCCGGAAGCCATCAGGAATCCATAGATCAATTACAGACCGGTACTTATTTTGTGCGCTGGATCGATGGTCAGGGTCAGGTTTATGTGAAACGATTTATCAAGAATTGAAGCCAAAGAAATACCCATCGAAAATAAAGGGCAGGTCCAATTGGAACTTGCCCTTTATTATTTTATGCATGATTAAGCATAGAACTGATTGTTCAGGTCTGGATCCAAACCTGAAATTATGGCTTCCTTTCAACCACCTATTTATCAGGTGAAATCCTTTGTTGCAGGAACCCCAGGTGAATTCAAATCACATCGATACCCAATTCCTGACAGGGAATGGATTGTTAACGAGGTAGCGGAAAATGAAAAAAGAAAATGGTTAAACGGTCCTTCTTTGCATGATGGCCGCCACGACCAAAGAAATAATCAACGCAAAGATGATCGAGGAAATAAATGCACTGAGGCTTGCAAAACCGGGAGTGGAAAACATATCCATCATTTTGGAGGCTTGTTCGATCTGCTCATCCGTCATCCCGCGTCCTTCCATTTGCTGTCTTTGCATTTCCATGGCTTTGTCCATGACCGTTGGATCGATAAACTTCAGAAACAGATACGAATAGATCGCTGAGACCAGAGAAGCAGCAACACCGACCAGCATACTGACCCCAAACCCGCGGCCGAAGTTCATCACTCCACCCAATTCTTCATCCCGGTGATACCGGTTTGCCAGAACCATTCCGCCTGCCGTGATGAGGACGGTTATCACCAGACTTATCCATCGCTGACCGGTTTTGGTGGGATCGGACATTCCCAACAAATACATTAGTAAGGAAATGGCTACCAGGACCAAACCGGTATATAATCCATAGCGTATGGCTGTCGATCCATATCTGACATCCTGGGGATCGGGCAGTTGGTCGTTATTATCTATTGGTTCCATCATTTCGTATTTCCACGAAATGTACTCAAATCATGGCACATAATCAAACCAGATGCAATTGATTGCGTAACGTGGTACCGATGATCTTTCCCTGGAAAGTCTTGCCCAGGAAAGGAGAATTCGCCGATAGGGATTGATTATTCTCCGGTGTAAACGACCAGGAAGCCTGGGGGTCAAAGAGTGTGCATTCGGCAGGCTGCCCCGGAGCAATGGAAATTGGAGGCAGGCCCAGTACTTTTCGCGGATTATTACTTACCGCCCGGATAAAGGTGTCAAGTTCATTGGGATAAGCCGTATTGAAAGCCGGAAAACAGGATTGCACTTGAATCGTCCCATAAGCCGCATAGGCAAATTCCAGATCTTTATGTTCCTGGTCCGCCGGGCTGTGATTGGAGGTGATGACCTCGATGACCTGATTTTTTAACCCGTTAAACAGCGCCCGTTGATCTTCATTGCTACGCAAGGGCGGCCATATCTTGTAATGAGCGTCGAAATCTTTCACCTCTTCATCGGTTGCCAAAAGATTCATGATGGCAACACTGGCACTGACCGGCAGGCCTTGTTTTTTTGCTTCTTTGATCAAGCGCACCGATCCTTTACTGGAAATGTTCAGCACATGGAGATTTGACTGGATGTAGCGCGCAAGTTCAATATCCCGGTGCACCATAATTTCCTCCGCCAGGGCCGGAATGCCTTTCATGCCCAGCAGCGTACTGGTGAGTCCTTCGTGCATCAGGCCTTCATTTTCCAGGTGCCGGTCATGCGGCTGATTGAGGATGGTCTTACGCAGGGGTTTGACATACTCCAGTGCTCTGAGCAACAACCCACTGTGTTGTATCGATTGCCATCCATCGGTAAAAGCGATGGCGCCAGCCTGGCTCAGATCATAGATCTCGGACAGGTCTTTGCCTGCACATCCGGAGGAAAGGGTCCCCAGAGGATATAGATGGATGCCGTATTCATCCTGGTGACGCAACAAAGCACGAATGCTATTGAATTGATCAGCCACCGGCGCTGTATTCGGTGCCGGGGCAAGAGAGGTATAACCTCCGGCACGTGCGGCAGCACACAGCGAGGCCAGTGTTTCAATCTGTTCGAATCCCGGTTCCCCATGCCAGGGCATGATGTCCAACCATCCCGGGCTGACACACAAATGATCTGCTTCCACCACTTTGAGCTTCGGGGTGTTCACCTGTAATCGCTTGCCAATTTTCTCGATCACCCCGTTGCGCAGGTAGAGATCGGTCTCCTTGCCATGATGGGGTCCGGCAGGATCGATGACCGTACATTTTTTCAGCAGAACATCCATAACTTACGTTTTCCAGAAGCGGAGGATCAACACTTCCAGAACCAGGAAAAACAACACCAACCACAGGCAATATCGCCATAAACTGATGCCACTGATCTGATCGCGAATATATTTTGAAAAATCAGAAATTTGGGCATCATCCAGCAAAGAATAAACCGAAGCAAAGCGCTCACGCAATTCGCTTACCGGAAAAATGGAAAGGTCTGACTCTCTGCGGTCAAAATTGAATGCCAGATGTGCTTGCGAAGTATTGTCCCACATAACCTGGTAGAACCCTGCTTCTCCCGGCTGCTCCTCCGTATCCAGATACACGACGTTGCCTACCGTGGTCTGTTTGGGTATCCATTCCTGTGCGCCTTTAATCACGTAGACGTCGTCCGCACCAGAAGGCCGCTCCATGGTAATGGTATGATTGCCTCCGATCCAATAGGCGATGTCTTTGGTTTCCGCATTGGCCAGGGCCGACTTGAAAAGCAGGGGTACGAAGAGTTCCGGCTGATTGACCAGGTTATTGATCTCGGCATTGATCGGGGCCGCACACAGATACAATTGTCCGGCACCAACCCGGTATTTCATCAGATACGTACTCCCATCCCGGTAAGACAACAACACCTCTTCCGCTGACCGGCTGGCACGGCCAATACCAAAATTAAAAGTCGTCTCAGGAAGCCTAAGATTAGGGCGTATCCGCTCGAATACATTATTAAAGATGAATTCGTCCGTATTGATCCGGGCTACCTGACGGCTAATGGTATCCGCAGGCATCAATCGACCGGAAGGGACCGTCTCGAGAAATGCATTATAACTGGCCAGGTCGGCATTCCGACTGGGAAATAGAAGAACATTTCCTGTGTTCTCCAGGTACTGCCGCAACTCGGAAGCCAACCCGGAAGAGATGGCCGGCAAGTCTTGCAGGATGATGAGTTGATAGTTGCCAAATGATGAATAAGCTATATTCTGGGTGGATTGGGCAGTCACCTGAAAGTTTTTCAGACCGGCCAGAGCCGCTTGCAGATAGCGGTCAGGAAATCCGGTGTAGAGCAACAGGATGCGCACCTCCTGGGCCACGTCAAACGTCAGGTAATAGGTGTCATCAAAAGTCACCGGATAATCGCTGATCTTAACCACCATCTCATGCCACCCTGCTTCGATGGTCTGAATGTTTATGGTATCGATGATGCTGGCATTTGCGGCTATCGTGGAAGTACCCATCGGTTGCTCCTGGCCATTTCGTACAATGGATAAGCGGATATTTTCTTCCGTTTGGTCGCCAAAATTCCGGATCCGCACATAAAGGGGATTGTTTTGTCCCAGGACATGGACCGGCGCTCCGAACCAACAACTATCGATGGCAATGTTTTTCTCCTGCACACTCTGTACCGGTACCAGGGTGGTTTGGATCGTGGTGTCAGGTTGCAACGGAGGATTGGTGATTCGTTTTTGAAAGTCGGAAATCAAATAAGATACCGGTTGAGATTGCCGTACCTGGCTGAACAACTGATGCTGCCGGGCCATAACCTGATCCAGATCTTTCACTTGCGGACTGTAAACGACCTCATCGATCAGTGGAAGGATGTCCTCCTTGTTAAAGAATCGCTGGTGACGTCCTTCAAAATCATTAGTAATGATCTGAAACTGGTCGCTTTGATTGTACGCCTCCACGATTTCTCTCGCCCGGCTCTTCGCTTTGTCCAGTAACGGGACGTCCGAACTTTGTGCTTTCATCGAGAAAGAGTTGTCGATGTAGATACTTACCGCTTTGCGGCCTTCGTCGACGGTGTTATTCAGCGGTATAAATGGTTGCGCAAACATCAGGATCAAAAAGCTGGCCATGAGAATGCGGGAAATAAGTACCAACAGATTCTTCAGCTTATTCCGGCTACTGGTTTCGTCTTTCACCTCCCGCAGAAAACGTACGTTGGTAAAATAAACTTTACGAAAACGCCGGAAATAGAACAAGTGGATAATGATGGGAATACTTAGTAAAGCAAATGCCCAGAGAAATGATGGAAATACAAATTGCATAACTGCAAAAATAGCATGCTTAAGGAGGTGCACACCAGATTTAGGATTTTTTTAACGGGCTCAGGTTATGGAAACATCTGGGACGGTCCTGCCAATAGCAATGGTCAACCTTCAAAATTTGTTTTTCCACATCATGGATTCTACCGGCTTTTCGGTTCGGGTCGTGTATTTGGCGTCTTTTTTCGTGTGGTACATCCGGTTAACCGGGCCTTCCACCTGAAAGTAAATTAATTGGCCGATCGGCATTCCGGCATAGATCCGTACCGGCTGAACACAGGAGATTTCGAGTGTCCAGGTATTGCAAAATCCGACATCCCCTTTACCGGCGGTAGCATGAATGTCAATTCCCAGCCTTCCTACGCTCGATTTACCTTCAAGGAACGGTACCGAATTATGTGTCTCCGTATATTCTTCCGTAACCCCCAGGTACAAGGTACCCGGCTGGATAACAAATCCTTCGGGGCCGATTACAATCTCGCGGATTTTGTTGTGCTGGCGAGCATCCAGTACATCCTCCTGATAGACGGCCAGGTATTTCCCCAGGTGGACATCGTAGGAATTGGTACCCAGACAATCCCGTCGAAACGGCTCGATCACGATCTCACCTTTTTCGATGGACTGCATGATGGACTCGTCGCTTAATATCATTTTTATTTTGGTTTTTGATTGACGGCAGGGTTGCCGAAAAGCGGCTGCAAGATGGGAAAACCGATCGAAAAATCCTATCTCCGCAAGCGCTTAATGGCGGCGGATAACCTCTCCGGGGTAGTTACCGGTAAATTCCCCTTTTTCCCAAACCATGATCCCATTAACCCAAACACCCGAGATCCCGGTACTGAACGCATGCGGGTTTTCAGTGGTGGCATGATCCGTAATGGTTTCGGGATCCCATAAAACCAAATCGGCCCGGAAACCGGGAGCAATGATCCCGCGGTCGTGCCAGCCCAAATGCGAGGCGGTTAAGCCGGTCATCTTATGAACCGCCGATTCCAACGAAAGCAGCTTCTTTTCCCGTACATATTGGCGGATAAACCGGGGGAAGGTGCCATAACCCCTGGGATGCAAACTGCTTCCCACTCCATCCGAACAAACGTTGGTTTCCTGCCAGAGATAAAGTGTATCAATATCAGCCTCCGCCATTCCGGTCCCAATGACCGATTCCTGAGCGTGTCGTTCCCGGGCCTGATTAATCAATCGCAGGTAGGAATCGGCAGGATCTTCTCCAGATGCTTTGGCTATTTGGGCAATGGTCTTTCCGACATATTCCGGCCGAGCATCGTAGGTAGCTATTAACATTCCCTCTGGGGTCGTTAACTCGGACAATGCATACACAGCCTGATCGCGATTATCAAAATCACGTTTGGGGAAGAGAACTTCCAATGTTGACATCCAATAGGTATATGGATAAACGTCCGCCGTCACCTGGATTCCAGCACTGCGCGCCTGTTCAAGGCGGCGGATCAATTGACCTGCTTCTCCCCATTTGGCTTTCATCCCGATCTTGAAATGGCTTATTTGTACCGGTATTCCCGTTGTCTTGCCAATGGTAAGCAACTCTTCAATAGCCTCTTCAAGATTTACATCTTCACTCCGCAGGTGGCTGATGTAACGCCCCTTAAAAGGCACCAGGAATTTTGCCAGTTGCAGTACTTCCGCCGCAGAAGAATAAATGCCAGGGTCGTATTCCAGCCCGGTTGACAATCCCAACGCACCTGCTTCCATTTCACGCTCCAGCAAATGACCCATCTCCAGGATCTCCATCACGCTCGCTTCCCGCTGATAATCTTCATTACCCAGAACTTCCCATCTTATTGAGTTATGTCCGGCGTAAGAGGCTACATTGAGCGCAGGTGGTTCCTGTTGAAGTTGTTCGAAATATTCCCCCAGGGGCAAGTGACTGGACCCGTCCTGCCCGATAACCAGCGTGGTAATTCCCTGGCTGATGGCTGGAAGAACGGCCCGGTCTTTTTCATAATCAATGTCATGATGGCTGTGTGAATCAATGAAGCCGGGAGTGAGTACCAGGCCATGTCCATCTACGCGCAGCTCACCTTCCCGGGGTCGGAGATCTCCAACCGCAACGATGTTACCCATCTCCACACGAACGGAACCTGTATAGGAAGGTTGTCCGGTGCCATCCACAATGCGCACATTAAAAAAAAAGGTGGATTGCCCCAGTAGCGATGCATGACCACCTCCGGTGATGGCCAGGAGAAACAAGATCCGGATCAGGTTACTTGCGGGGAAAAACGACTTCCATCCATTCATGTGACTAAAAGTTTATTAAACGTGTGCCTCACCAAAATACCGAATCTATAGGCCAAACCCTGTGGGAATATTTATCTTCCAGAAAAATATTCATACAAATGCGCATTCTGTTCCTGGCGGGATTGGTATTCCTGACCGCATGTGGCTCAAATTCTACCCGTAATGCCAATTGGGCGGGATACTTAGGTGGGGATCACCGGGAACACTACAGCACACTGGATCAAATCCATTCGGGGAATGTTGAATCCTTAACCGTCGCCTGGACCTACCAATCGGGAGATTTGGATTCTTCCCGCAATACCCAGATCCAATGCAATCCACTCGTCCTGGATGGCATTCTGTACGGCAGTACGCCGATGCTGGACTTTTTTGCGCTGGATGCCACTTCCGGGAAGGAATTGTGGAAAATATCTCCGCTGGAAGACCTTGATGCGCTCAATGGGCTGGGCGTAAACCGAGGTTTGGCTTATTGGGATGGTGACGGGGAGCGTCGTTTATTGGTCACGGCCGGTCCGTTTCTGATAGCCATCGATGCCGCCACCGGCACGCTGATCCCTGATTTTGGAAAACGAGGTTTGGTCGATATGCGGGAAGGAATGGGACGCGACCCGCAGACTTTTTTCCTCACCGCCAATTCTCCTGGAGTCGTTTTTGATAATTTGTATATCGTAGGCAGCCGGGTTGACGAAGGGTATGGCGCCGGGCCCGGTCATATTCGTGCCTATGATGTCCGATCCGGAGCGCAGAAGTGGATCTTTCATACCATTCCGCAACCCGGGGAAGAGGGCTATGATACCTGGCCGGCTGACGCGTACACCTATGAAGGTGGAGCCAATTCCTGGGCCGGGATGAGTCTTGATGCCCAGCGGGGCCTGGTGTTCATTCCTACAGGCTCTGCAACGGCCGATTTCTACGGAGGCAACCGCCTCGGGTCCAATTTATTTGCCAACTCCCTGCTTGCTCTTGATGCCCGTAATGGTAAAAAAATCTGGCATTTCCAGACAGTCCATCATGACATTTGGGACCGTGATCTGCCCGCTGCACCGAATCTGGTTACCGTTACCCACGACGGCAAGCCGGTGGATGCGGTGGCTCAGATTACCAAGACCGGGTTTGTCTTTCTTTTCAACCGCGAAACCGGGGAACCATTGTTTCCCATCAAAGAAGCAGCCATGCCACCCAGTGACATCCCCGGGGAAGAAGCCTGGCCGACTCAACCCTTGCCAATGGCTCCGCCACCATTTGTACGACAAAATTTTACACCCGAAGAAGCGACTAACATTAGTGATACCGCTTATGAAAATGCTTTACAAATGCTCGCTTCGTTGCGTACAGGTGGCCCCTTTGTTCCTCCTAGCCTGCAAGGCACGGTCATTTTTCCTGGCTTTGACGGAGGAGGCGAATGGGGTGGAGCTGGCTGGGACCCGCAATCCCAGACGTTGTACGTAAATGCAAACGAGATGCCCTGGATCCTGAAACTGTTCGAGGGTGAGACCAAGGCCACCGGATTACTTCGCGATCATGGGTTTAATACCTATAAGAATTATTGCGCCGGGTGCCACGGTCTCGATCGACAAGGCAGTTCATTCATGGGTGGCATCCCTGCGTTGACCGATTTGCCCGCTCGCCGTACACCGGTAGAAGCGGCCTCAATACTAAAATCCGGGCAAGGGCAGATGCCTAATTTCCGCTGGTTGGGTGATCAGGAGGTAGATGCGTTGGTAGCCTTTTTATATGATCTTGACACCCCGGATAACCGGGTACCGGAACCGGAATCCCCAACCAGGGAGGTCCGTCGTTACCATCACACCGGATACAATAAATTTGTCGGCGCGGATGGTTATCCTGCCGTACGACCACCGTGGGGCACCCTCAGTGCTATCGACCTCCATGCCGGTACCATCCGGTGGCAGGTGCCGTTGGGGATTCACCAGGAACTGATCGACCGGGGTTTACCGCCGACTGGAACGGAAAATTACGGTGGGCCGGTAGTGACTGCGGGTGACTTGCTCTTCATTGCCGCTACTGCCGACGAAAAAATCAGGGCTTTTGACAAGCATACCGGGCGGGAAGTGTGGTCGCATGACCTTCCGGCCGCCGGATATGCCACCCCGGCAACCTATGCCGTTGATGGAAAGCAATACCTGGTCATCGCCTGTGGCGGCGGAAAACTAGGTACGAAATCCGGAGACTCCTGGGTAGCTTTTGCTTTGCCTGACCAACATTAATCCTTCTGCATTGAATAACTTTTTTGAATGAAATCTACGATGAGAACGCTCCCGGTTACCATTCTATTCACGTCGTTGTGGTGCACCCAATCCCTGGCCCAATCACTTGATAGTGATCACGATTACCCCATCCACCCGGTACCCTTCACCCAGGTTCATTTTGACGATGCCTTCTGGGCACCACGACTGGAACAACACCGCACCCATACCCTACCCTATACCATGAGTCAGTGTGATTCGACTGGACGCGTCAAGAATTTCGAAATTGCTGCCGGCGAAATGGAAGGTGCATTTTGTACGGCCTATCCATTTGACGACTCCGACCTCTACAAAATCATCGAAGGAGCTTCGTATTCTTTACAAGTACACTCTGATTCCGTTTTGGAACAAAAAGTTGACCAATGGATTAGCCTAATCGGCGAAGCCCAGGAAGCAGATGGTTATCTCTATACGACACGCACCATCGATCCGGATCATCCTCACGCCTGGGCAGGTGCCCGACGGTGGGAGAAGACCGATGATTTATCGCACGAACTCTACAATGCTGGACATTTGTTTGAAGCCGCAGCCGCCCATTACCAGGCCACTGGAAAACGCTCACTGCTGGACATTGCCATCCGGTTCGCAGACTTGATCGATCACGATTTCGGATGGGGTAAATTAGAAAAATGCCCCGGCCATCAAGTGATTGAAATCGGGCTGGCCAAGTTGTACCGGATCACCGGCGAAAAACGGTACCTGGACCTGGCTAAATTCTTCCTCGATGTACGCGGGCCCAATCAGGGTGAATACAGTCAGGCGCATCTTAAGGTCATCGACCAGACCGAAGCCGTTGGCCATGCCGTACGCGCGGCCTATATGTACAGTGGCATGGCGGATATTGCCGCGCTGACCGGGAATCAGGACTACATACATGCGATCGATAAAATCTGGGAAGATGTAGTCTCAAAAAAATTATACATCACCGGTGGGATCGGTGCGACCGGAGCCTGGGAAGGATTCGGCCCGGCTTATGCCTTGCCCAACTACAGCGCTTATTGTGAGACCTGTGCCTCCATTGCCAATGTATTTTGGAATTACCGATTGTTTTTACTGCATGGGGAAGCTAAGTACATGGATGTCCTGGAACGCACCCTGTACAATGCCGCCAACAGTGGCATGTCATTGGAAGGGGATCGGTTTTTTTACGCCAATCCCCTGGAAGCCCGTAAAAATCAGCAGCGGAGCCCCTGGTTTAGCTGTGCCTGCTGTCCCAGCAATATCGCCCGCTTCTTCCCCTCCATTCCCGGATATCAGTATGCGGTCCGGGATAATCAGGTGTACGTAAATTTATTTATTGGCGGCCAAGCATCCTTACATACTACTGCTGGAAATGTAGAGCTGACTATGCAAACGAAATATCCCTGGGACGGTCAAATTGAATTAACCGTCCTTCCTG
>JAGQXC010000052.1 GCA_020436785.1 Saprospiraceae bacterium
GAAGGTATAGGTGCTATAATCATATTCCGGCAGTTCCCGGTACACCGCTTGCTCCCGGGCAACGATCTTCATCGCGGCTTCTTTAAATTCATCAATCACTGCCGCTTCATTGGGCGCATGCAGCACCAGACGAAAATGATAATTTTGCCCCTGCGATGTTTCGGTAAATTCCCGTATCTGAAAATCGCTGATCTCGGTGGGGCTGTCCATAAAATATTGCAGGTTGGGTGCCGAATACACCGTGCCTTCTTCCCGTTTAAGTTGTGTGGCTACTTTCCAGTTCAGGTCTTCGCGCAGATCAAAACGAATGCGGATGGGCCGTTCATCCAAGCCACGGGCAAAGGCAAATGTAGCTGGGATATTCAGGTGGGCATGCGTCTCGTCAATCTGGGAATAGGTGCCATCGCCCCGGTCACCAAATAAGGTATAGGAAAAAGTGACCGTCCCGTGGTGATTTGGTACATCCCATTGGTAGGGATTGGGGTGACCTATTTCCAGCTCATGACCCTGTCCGTCGACGGCGTGCAGGTTATAAATGTTCTTGGCAAATTCATGGACGGCATAACGTCCCGGTGACGAGCGGCTCATGCGGATTTCCAACGGCCCGGAAGGCAGATCCTGAAAATCGATCTTTACTTGCGCTTCGTGATGAACTGCATTGGGAAACGAAATGGAATACTGGACCGGAGCCTGGGCCGGTGCCCATAAAGACCAGTAGCACAATATGCCAAATGTCAGTTGTTTCATAGCCAGTTAATTCAAAAAGACAACGATGGAACATTAACGGTAATAAATGTACAGATTAATACGGCATCAAATAACCGATGCATCCATCCGTTCGTTCCTGAAGCCTTGGTCAGGGCTCACCTCTTCAGAAAGATGCTCGGGAAGTATTACCTAATCCTGTCCATTTCCACCCAGAATGGCAGAAGATTCCCGTCCTTACCTGCATAAAAAGGGATCAGTGCTCCCTGAAATGACTCCATGGTAACACCTTTCATTTCGAGTTGGACGGTGCCACCGGAAAATTCCTGCTGCCACACCGACGTGCCGGCTTCCAGAACCATCCGGCCCCGGGTGAGGGTGTCCAGAAATTTGAAGCGGATGTCGTACGTACCCGGCAAAACTTCTACGTTCCATTTTCCGAAAATATCGGACTGAGCCCAGATGCCACGTTCCCCATCGGCATCGTTCCGGTTGAGGTAAACCGGATTTTCATGAGGGTCGCCGATGATGATTGGCGGTTGATGGACCAGGTTTTCGGAATGGATCAGCTCCTGATAGGTCCGGTCCAGTTCTTCTTTAAGCCGACTGGCTTCTTGGGGAAACAGACCGATCAGGTTGTGCAATTCATAGGGATCCTCCTCAATGTTGAACAATTCGAATGAATCCAGCGGAGCATTGTAATCCGTATGACCCACCAGCTTATAGGATCCCCGTTCCAGAGAGATATTTTGATACTTTTCCGGATAACGGCGCGTCCAGTAGGAAAAATAAGCCCGCTCCGGCCAGGGCTGTCCGGAATCTTTCAGTAAAGGCCAAAGACTCCGTCCATCGATCGGCCGGTCATCCGGGATTGCAGCTCCGGTAATTTCCGCCAGTGTCGGCAATACATCCAGATGGGCGGCCAGGACATCCACTTTGCGATTGCCTTCCAGGTGGCTGGGATAACGCATGAAGAAGGGCACCCTGGTACCACCGCGGTAGACGCTGCCCTTGAGGCCCCGCATGCCGGCCAGATAACGTCGCTGTTGAGGACCGTTGTCGGTCATGAAAATGACGATGGTATTATCGGTTAGATGCAGGGCATCCAATTTAGCGAGGAGGCGGCCAACGTTGTCGTCGATGCAAGTAACCATGGCATACACCCGACGTGCATCTTCTTTGTCTTTCTCACTCATTGCCGGGAAGGGAAGATCCGGTGGAAACCCGGAAGATGGGTCAATGTCCC
>JAGQXC010000457.1 GCA_020436785.1 Saprospiraceae bacterium
AGACATTAAAGTAGCGCAACCCGATAAACTCCATGGCATATAATTTGGCAAATACCTGGGCATACAGCTCATTCACCAGCTTGGTGACCGCATACGGGGATATCGGGGAACCGATGATCTCTTCCTTTTTTGGCAGTTCTTTGCTATCCCCATACGTGGATGAAGACGCCGCGTATACCACCCGCTTGATGCCAAAATCTTTCGCCGCGGTGAAGATGTTCAGCGTACCGCCAATATTTACATTGTTTGTCGTAAGCGGTTGTTTGATCGAGCGGGGTACCGAACCCAGCGCCGCCTGGTGGGTGATCAAATCCATATCCATACACGCATCAAAACACGTATTGTACTCCCGGATGTCCCCCCACATGAACTCAAATTGGGATTGTCCATAAAAGGCTCGATGTTCAGCCGCTTGCCGGTGGCCAGATTATTCAGCACCCACACAAAAGATACCCGTGGATGTAGTTGAATATTTTGATGTAGATATATTTCAACCACATATTTCACGAATTGCCACGAATTGATTTTTGAGACGTTGAAAAGTTTTGTTGGATGTTTGATTACTTATAGCTTATATTCCAGTGGAATTACTATTCTGATTTGCCAGGGCTGAATTTTGCCATTCTTTCGGTGCAATTATGATTTTCTCCTGATGTAGATCCAGATATGCCCCCCACCAGCTAAATGTACTATTAGCTAAAATGTGGTGCTTGCAATAACTCATTAATATGAGGTCCATATATGAATGTGAATCATGATTTATATCAACGTAAATCTTTTTAGCACGGCAGTGTGCTAAATGTGTTTTAACCCATTCCATATCATCGGAAAAGAAGTAAAAAACCGGATGATCAATCTGGTTACTTATTGTTTTTATCGCTTCCTGATAATAGTGGACCGGCTGCGTGAGAAATCGATTTACCTTAGGGTGTAAATAATCACCTCGGCGGACATGGACGCTGACGGCATTGACTTGTTCAATCTGCCGGAGAAGCTCTTGATTTTGGTCATCCAGCTGAAATCCCGCACGTATGGAACCTCTAATCTCTTCAGCATATTCCTGGAAATAAGCAACATCTTGCCAATAACCGATGAAATAGCCCTGATGGATCTTTTTTATTTCTTCCGGGGAATTAAAATTCTTCTCCTCGATGATGCGGAAGTTATTGAGGTTTAATCGACTACCAATTTTACCCAGATACCTCCTGATGATAGTTGCCTTGGGAAGATCCAACCCAAAACGATGTAATTCGAATGCTCGCTTTGCAACGATGCCATTCGGTTTAAGTCCATAGTAGTTGTAATCGTAATAAACCGGACAATTATGCCGGAGCTCCATGGCCCGGCCAAAAGCATATTGAAACAATTGATTACCCAATCCACCTTGTAGCTTTACCAGAATCAAAATTGTTGCAGCATCAATTATTTAGGAAGATTCGTTGGACGCGTTGGTACCAATGGTTCGCAAAAGTTGTTGCTTCCGGGGCCAAGCGAAAGCGGAAAATGACAAACGTGGACAACAGGAAAAAGACCATCGTGCGAGATAGTACATTCCAGATGGGATAATTTGTTACCGCACAGAATCGGGCTAAGATGAAAGTACCGGACAAGACCAGGATAAGATATAGGGATTTCCAATCAAAGGACTGAATCCTGAATTTGAACCAATTGATGGCATAAAAGATGAGATTGTATAATAAAATAGAGGCCCCGGTGGCCATGGCTGCTCCGGTGAGGCCATAGAAAGGAATGAGTTTCAGGTTGAGCAAAATGTTAACAATCGCCAGGCCAATGGTTGCGATCAGGCCCCAATAATAATATTTTGAATAGGTGAGAATTAATCCATTGAGTCCAAAGGCGCTGTCCAATGCATTGGCCAGTCCAAGAAACAAAAAAGCATTGATGCCCATCTTAAATGTGGCATAATGAGTGGTCAGCCTGAGTAAATCATCGATGGACAACGCGATCAGGTAAAATAGACCGAAGCCGATCAATAGGAGGGTCCTGCTTGATTTTTTATGCAAGCGGCGTAAGCTTGAAATATTTGTATGGCTCCAGGCTTTAGCCACGTGAGGTCCGTAACTACCAACCATCGATTGCAATGGAAACAGAATGATACCGGCAAGAAAAGTAAATGCCGCATACACGCCGGTATCGAAATCGGTTGTCAGACCACGCAACATGACTTTGTCAATCCTGAACGCCAACATTGCTCCCATACTGGTTAGCACACTGTAGAGGGCAAATTTGGTTAATGGCCAGGTCTGGGTCCTGAGTAGTTGAGATCGTATGGGTAAAAATTTACGCACTCCGGCCTGGTATAGCGTCCAGCAAAGGAGCACGAAGATGAGCAAATAGACAATGGGTATGACCCAATAGAGGGACGGTACC
>JAGQXC010000053.1 GCA_020436785.1 Saprospiraceae bacterium
AAATTATTGGTCATTCCGATGAAAGGCCAATACGAACAGGGTATTAATGCGATGAGTTTAAAGCAAATGGGAATCCCCGTAGTGTCTAAACTTGATCCAGATAATCTTCCTGTTATTAAGGATTGGGCACAAAAGGATCAAAGGCTATCCGTCAACTATCCGGATCAATCCAACTTAATCATTCATCGTATCCTGGAATATCACTACAGCCAACAAATGGCAAGCCGTTTAGCTCATTTGGAAGAATTGGCTTCATGATGGTAGAAGTTTTCTGCCCTGCCATGTGGCCGTGGAACATAGGAATTTGCGCCTTTGCGTCTTTGAGTCTCTGCGTCTCTGCACCTTTGCGAGAAACAATGAGTAGTAATTATATTTCACGCCAAGCCGCGAAGTCGCAAAGAAGAAAAGTATTGATGTTATTATGCATGTCATAACGACACCCTTTGCGTCTCTGAGCATTTGCGAGAAACCCAGAATATCATTCCACCCCTTTACGGCAGCAACACCAGGTTTCCCTTCTTGTGGCCCGTTTCTGCATGCCGGTGCGCCTGCTGTATTTCCGACAATCGATAAGTACGGTCAATGACCGGAGAAAGGGATCCCTGCTCGGCCAGGTCGATGATGACCCGAAAGTCATCCAGGGTGGGTTTCGATACGGCTGAGATCAGATTATACCGTTTGGTCAATGACGTTAGGATGGATTGGAATATCAAATTCAGATCCATGGCAACCGTAAGATAAATACCCCTGCGCTTTAATGCATTTCGGCTCTTCGTGAACGAAGCCTTGCCTACCGCATCGAAGACGACATCATACGAATCCTTTTGCTTCGTGAAATCTTCCTTTTGGTAATCGATCACCTTACCGGCGCCCAGCGAACGCACCCATTCCACATTCGCACCGCTGCAAACCGCCGTAACTTCTGCACCAAAATGTTTTGCCAATTGGACCGCATAGGTGCCAACGCTTCCTGAGGCTCCGTAGATCAATACATTCTGGCCTTTTTTGACATCGGCTTGCCGGAGAAAATACAGCGCCGTCAATGCCCCGACGGGTAGCGCCGCGGCTTTTTCGTCAGGTATGGCATCGGGTTTTAGGGCAACGATGCCATTCGCTGGTACGGCAACAAATTCGGCGTGAGCCCCTGCGCCTTCGCCGGTGGTGCCAAAGACCGGATCCCCGACTTTAAACTGGGTTACCTGCGCCCCAACGCGATCTACCACTCCCGAAAACTCATGGCCCAACACGGTCCTTTTGAGCTTAAACAGTCCATTGTAAATTCGGATGGCAAACGGGACTCCTGCGCGCATCCTCCAATCGCCGGAGGTGACGGTGGCGGCATTTACTTTTACCACGATTTCATGATCCTGTGGAGTGGGCTTGGGCACCTCCACGAGGTTGACGACTTCCGGCTCTCCGTAAGATGTATAAATTGCTGCTTTCATTTTGATTTGATTTTGTTGGTGAATGAAGGATGGAAAAAAGTGGCTCCTAGGAAAGCTGCCCCCGTAGTATCCTAGCTCAACATTAAGGTGAGCAGCTGTCTTTTCTTCCGGTGGAAAAAATTCTTGAAGGAGATCAATCCATCTTCAAAGGCCATCCACAAAGCCCCGAAACGAATGGATGAACAATTCTTGCTCTTCAATATAACCTTCGTGGGCGCTATTTTCAAGAATTACTAGCTCCTTTTCCTGAAAATCCGGGCCTCCAATGCTGTTATACGCATCAAAACCCATCTCTATGGTATTTACGCCATCGTGCCTGCCCCAGATCACCAGGGTCGGTGTCTTGATCCGGGCCATGGCTGGGCTCAGGTTCAAGGCCAGGATATTAAAGCGAGGCCTCAGGTATTTGCCATTGAAAAAAATCGCCAGGGACAGGTATGAATTCATCGTACCCAGCGCGCCGACTTCCGGTCCTTCTACTTCCTGGAGAGGATCTTTGCGGTAAGCGTTGGTGTTGGTCAGGTATCCATCGTATTTAAAGTAATTTTCCTTTTTGGTCATGTCGGGCTGAGTGGCGCACCAATCGCGCGCTTCTGTCCAATAAGCCACATCAATTCCCAGGTCGATCTGTTGTTGCGCATAATCTTTTACAAACAACACGGATTTAGGAATGCCTTCCAACAGATTATGACCACTGTCCATGCAGATGAATCCGTCAATTTTGTCCTGCAGATTGCCGGTACTCAAATAGGCGCTCCCCAGGGCACCGCCCCAGCTGATGCCATAAAACACGATGCGGGGATTTTGATACCTGCGCTTGATGGTTTCCACCACCAGATCGAGGTCATCGACAAATTGCTCAACCGTAAACGTACGTGGATCCGGATTGCCCATCGCCAGACCAGATCCCCGCTGATCCCAGTAGGCAAAGGCATAATCGTTTTCGAGCTTTTGGGACACCGGCATAAACGAAGGAAGCGATGCATTCCCGCCAGGCCCCCCGTGCAGAAACAGGATAAACGTGCCGGATTGGATATTTCCTTTGACATAAACCGGCATTTCTGCGCCTGCATTTTTAACGAAGAAGTGGTCACCCTGGTAAAATCCTTCCTTTTCACAAGCGGACAAGAACATTACCAAGGTCAAGGAAATAAGAATTGCTACATTTTTCATTGTTGATTGAATTTGTAAGTGATCCCCATTTTGACCGCGACATGCGGGAGGAACTGGTGATTGAATGAAGATTGCAGGTAGATTTCCGGCCCGAGGTGAACCGTCCAGGGCAGATTGTTTCTCCGGCTACCATCCCAACCGATCAGGATGGAGGCGTTGGGCATAAAGTGGGGATGTCCCCAATTTGAAACATTCTCCACTCCTCCTGCTTCCGTATGTTGATAGATGTCGCCGTCTGCCCAAGCATGCAGGTATCCGATTCCAATGTTCAGGTCAGTGAAAAGTGGGCCCATGGCAAAGCGAGAACCGATCGACGTCTTGAGAAATGCCGATTTATTGTTCCAGCGGTGCCAGTAACCGCCCAGGTCAGCATCCCAATGTACCGTTACCCACTTATTTCTGATCACGGTGTATTCCAGTCCAACGCTTAGCCCCGGATGCAGTACCAACTCTCCGAAGTATTCCACTTTGAGGGCCAGTCTTTCTTCGAAGCTTGTTTTTGGATTTGTTGCTGACTCGCCTCGCTCCTGGGCACCAACCGAAAAAGTTTGCAGCAGCAAGAACAAGGTGGTTAATCGTAATACCATCATGGTTGTTTATTTTATACTCCAAAGGACAGGAGTCTGGCCGCTGTAATCGTTCGTGATTACACCACACACGTTCGGAATCATGATTCCGAACCATTTCCGATGAAGAGGTGGTGGGGATTAGCCTTTCAGAAATGCACTTGGGGTAAGGCCGGTATGCTGTTTGAAATAGGTATTGAACACCGTTTTGGAGTTGAAGCCACATTCGAAGGCCAATCCGACAATCGTCAGGTGGGAGCGGCTGGGATCTTTGGCCAGTTGCTTGAATTCTTCGACACGGTAGTGATTGACGAAGTGGTTGAAGTTTTTACCCTGACCTTCATTGATCACCAGCGACAGCTGATTTGCAGAGAGTCCCAGTTGTTGGGCCAGCTGACGCAGGCTCAATCCGGCATCCAGGTAGGGCTTCTTGGTGGCCATGTATTCAAGCAGTTGATGGCTGTAGGCTTCCAGTTGCTTTTCGTCCAGCAATTCCTTCTTTTTGATGCCTTGATCTTCAAATGCGCCCTGGTCCGGGCCTTTTCCGGTGGATTTAAAAATGGTATTAAAAAGGCGGTAACGCGGGTCGTCGATCAGTAACTTAAACGCGGGGTTCTCCTGGTAGAAATTCAGGTAATATTTTCCGGCGGTTATGTCCTTTTCAATTTCTTCAAAGGCCAGGTCAATATTTCCCAGATAGATGTTGATAATTACGGCCGGATTTTCCTCCGCCGCCAGATGCAAGTTCTGCGGTTGGGCGCTGCATTTCAACAGGTACTTTCCGGCCATCGCCCGGTTGCCACTGACGGCATAAACGATCCCGGTTCCTGCATAATAGTGCACGTGTTTTTCCGGTGATACCGGAACCGTCCGGTAATGCTCGATGGCCTCTGCATATCGTTGCAGCCGGGTTAAGATGGTGCCTTTCAGGCAATACGAATTGGTGTGATGCGGCAGCACGTTCAGGAGTTTATTCACTTCCGTTAACGCCTCTTCATAGCGGCCCATGCGCTGCAGTGCCGACGCATGGTAGTAGAGGTGCGAAGGAGTCAGTGGATCGAGTTCGATGGCTTTCCTGACCCGGGACAATGCGCGTTCATGGTGGCCGGCGATCACATCCATCACCGATCCACCCAGGAGGGCGTTGACATAATTGGGGCGGTATTTCAACGCCAGGTTGAGGTATGATTCTGCGGTGTCCAGGTCTTTCTCGAAAAAATAATGGACCATCCCCATCGCATAGTTGGCCTCAGGATCCTTTGCATCCAACTGGAGGGCACGGGCTGCGGCTTCTTTGGACAGGGTGAAAGCTTCTTTGCCGGGTATGGCATCCACCAGGCCCAGGTACCCGTAATAGATGGCTTTGGAGGCATGATAGAAAGGGCAGTGGGCGTCGATATCGATGGCGTTTTCAATTTCATCAACCGCCCTGAACAGGTCCGCCTGCTGAAATTTGGCAAAGCTGGATTTGCTTTTTAAGTACCATTCGTAAGCGCCGATCCGGGTAGGCCTGGCTTCGGGTGGTTCTTCAATTTCAAAGTGACCGATGTGTTCTCGCAGTTTTTCAGCAATTAACAAGCTGATCTCGTCCTGGACTTCAAAGATGTTGTCCAATGTCCGGTCCCAGGTCTCCGACCAGAAATGAAAGTCTTCCGGGGCATCGATCAACTGGGCGGTGATGCGCAGGTTATTGCCGGCAAGGCGCACGCTTCCTTCCAGCAATGTAGAAACCCCCAGCGCCTTACCGATGTCGGGAATGGGAATGTTCTTCCCTTTGAAGTGGAAGGCAGATGTCCGGGAGGTGACTTTCAGTCCGTCGATCTTCGCCAGCGCATTGATGATCTCTTCGGTCATGCCGTCACTGAAATACTCGTTCTCCGCACTCGCACTCATATTCACGAAAGGGAGCACGGCGATGTTGATTCTATCAGCTATGTTGGAGGTTTCATTCAATAAAGTTGCCTTTCGTGGTGCCTGTTGGTTCGAAATGAATTAAGCCAAATGGACATGAGGTCATGTTGTGCATTACCGATCAGGCTTGTCAATGGCCAAAACCAAGGCCGCATCGGAATGCTACGGTTAAAGATAACGACAAAAACCCAATAGTCTAAAGTCAAAGCCGAACAAAGAGTAATGGTCACCTGGCGCTGAAAACCAATGCATTGGCTGAATTAATAGAAGGTTTTAATTACTTGTTCGCATTTTCAAGGTAATATCTCCAATATTATAGGCATATATTGATGCAGGAATAAATGTGAATTTTATCGTATCTAAATCTTTTTGACCTAATTGATCAATTGAAGTTATTACTGCGGATTTAAATTTATTTTCATTGCAGAAACTTATCAGACTTCTTAATTCTTGAGGTTTATCAAAGTATCTATTACTCCATTTGATCTCCACTCCCCAAATAGGTTTATAACTTCTGGCATCAACTAATACAAGGTCAACCTTTCCTTCTTTACGACCATCTTTCCACCTAGCGTAAGTAAGGTCTAATTTTTCACGATGCATCCACTGTGAGAGAACAGCAGTTTCAACCATATTCCCCATTTCACTGTCGGTTTCAGTTATTGGAGAGAATAATGCAGTTCGAAGAGATGGATTGGTTAAGTAGACTTTAAAGCTCGTTATCCTTTTTAACCTTTTTGCATTTATACCAACTTTATTCAGAACTTTAATCAAGAAGGCAGCTTCCAGGTATTCGAGATATTTTTTCAATGTGTCTTTTTGAATACCACTTTCTTTGGACATTGTCTCATAAGAAAATTCGTTTCCGGTATTATAGGCTATATAGGTAAAGAACCTATTTAATTCCTGTACGTCTTTAATACCATATAAACTGGGGAGATCTCTTAATAGCACCTTATCTACGATGTCATTTTTTACATATCTGCCCATATCACTTTGTATTTTTTCAGATAATACTACTTCTGGATAACCTCCAAAATTTAGATAATGGACAAATTCTCTGTTCAATTCTTTTGTATCATGAGTTAAGCAATAAGATATACCCTTATCACCGTATTCAATTTCACCATCGTAAATAAGGTGATCCAATTTTTTCAAATGGATGTACTCTTGAAATGTTAATGGAGGCAAAAGGAAATCCGTAAATCTGCCTGCTCCACTCTCGGTACTATGCCATCTTAAGGCAGCAGCAGCTGATCCTGAAACAATAAATTTTGTTTCAGGGTACGAATCAACCAGAACTTTTAAATGTCTTTCCCAATCTTTCAGATATTGAATTTCATCAAAAAACACAAAACAACCATCTAAGTTTTTAAGGGTTAAAGACTCCTTGCAAAGAGCAAGAAGATCTTCTAAACTCAGGTTTACATAAATGGGATTGTCAATTCCAATAAAGAATAGCTTTTGAGGATTAACTCCATTCTTTATCAGATCTTCAATGGAATGAAAGAGCATAACAGTTTTACCAACCCTTCTTGGTCCCATTAGAACTAAAGCTCGTTTTATACTTCTTTCAATGACAAAGGGATAAAAGAGATCAAAGTAGAGTCTCTTAGACATAGAACTATATATCTTAGGGACTTCCTTTGTTACCCACCATGGATTCTCATAACGAAGGCGTTCAATGATTTTACGTGTAGGAATAGCGTTTACCATCTATGGATTTTGGCTCTTAATCACGCTAATATATGCAAAATAAGTAGATTGTATACATCTTATTCATGCATTATTTGATATAATTGAATAAAAATGTGGAGGAGATAAGGTTTAGAATTACGAATGAAGCACAACCTAATATAGACTGTGACATTTTTTCCCGTTTACCTATCTGTCTAGCTTGTAATCAGAAACTTTGTTCCCATTTGTTTCTCAACTCGGCTTGTTTTCAGTCTTGGCGGATCGGGTTGGCCAGTGGGTACAGTAATCCCGTCTTAGTGAAGTTGCCGACTCCAGAGGAATTCACCCAATGCTGGAGTAATTTGTTCGTGGTTGGTTTCGGCTCATTGGGGTAGCACACGCTCGCACTGATCCCTATTACTACAAGCTCCACAACAGCCACCCTGGTGATCGATGTGGTTCTTTACCTCATTGCGTTTGGCCCATAACTGCATGCCCATCCAGCCTGCAGCGAGGAGGCCGAGGGCGATTATGGGGATCAGGTATTGAATGAAGGTATCCATATCGTTTCATTTAATGACTGCCAAATAAGCCAGCAAAGCCCATGAAAGCCAGGGACAGGATGCCAGCGATGATCAGATTCAGGGCGGTGCCCTTGACGACGTTGGGGATACTGAGCAGGCGGGTCTCCTCCCGGATAGAGGCCAGTAGCACCAGGGCGATGGTGATGCCACCACCGGCGCCCAGGGCATAGACCAGGCCCTCGACAAAACCGTACCCTTTATTGGTGCTGAATAAAGCCAGTCCCAGGATGGCGCAGTTGGTGGTGATCAGTGGAAGGAAGATGCCCAGGGCCTTGAAGAGGGCCGGGCTTAATTTTTTTATTACTATTTCAACAAACTGGACCACACTGGCGATGACGATGATGAAACTGATCAGACGAAGATAGGGGGCATAAATGAGCACCCAGGTGTTCAACGCATAAGCAGCAATGGCGGTGATCACCATAACGAAAAT
>JAGQXC010000054.1 GCA_020436785.1 Saprospiraceae bacterium
TGACAAGTTAGGGAAATTAAGGCTGATGTGCCTTTTAACCCCGTATAAATTGCGTCAAAATAGTCTTTTGATCAAGCACAATCCGGGCAAGCAGGTTTACCTTTAGACCTTTAAAAACCATCCTTTCCGATACAAAAAATACAGAAACACCCACACCAATCCCAATGCGCCCAGTGACTGCCATACCCCATGCCATGGTTCCGGGGTGAATTTGTACAATCCTTCAAACAAAAAACGGGATGTAAATCCAAAATCGATAAACCGGTAGGCCAGGTAGATGGTCAGGGAATTCAGCCCGATCACCCGGAAGAAAAATGCCCATTTCTGGTATTTCGCCACATCAATGACCAGATAAAAGAGCGCAAGCGCCAGGAATGCCATTCCACCCGTCAGGAGAATAAACGAGCTGGTCCATAAATGCTTGTTGATGGGAAAATGCAATCCCCACAGCAAACCTATGGCCACAAGTCCCATTCCGGTCAGCGACAACCGGATTAATTTGGTCTTAGGCGTCCCCTCCTGCCGCAAAACGTCGCCTGCAAAAGCTCCCAGCATGGTCAGACAGAGCGCCGGAAACTGGGTAAGAATACCCAATTCGTCATAGGTTCCCTGTAGCAACCGGCCTGGCAGAAAATTCCGGTCAACCCAGCCAACCAAATTGCCTTCAAACGTGAGATCTCCCGCTCCATAGCCTGGAACCGGTATCAAGAAGAGTGCGGCGTAATAAACGAACAGGATGGAGCCGATCCATAGTGCCCGGCTCCGCGGACCAAAATTAAGGTATATGAGCGTAGTAAAGAATCCGGCCATGCCGATCCGTCCCAATACACTGACAAATCGGATCTGGGAGGGCTCCAGGAAAGGTACCGGAGCATTCTTGTAGAGGATACCCAGTCCCATCAGGATCACCATACGGACGGCTGCCTTACGGTACAGTTGTCGATTTGACATATCCCTGTGACGATTGCTGTTCAGTGAAAAGGATAATGATACTCCGGCAATGAACAAGAAAAGGGGAAAGATGAAGTCGTAAAAGGTAAACCCATTCCAGGCCGGGTGCTCAAACTGAGCCGCCAGCACGTTCAACCATCCCAGGTCGGTCTTACCCCCAAGAAGTTCGATAAAACTTCCTGCACCGGCGATCATCAGCATGTCAAAACCGCGGAGGGCGTCAATGGAGGCGAGGCGGTTGGAGGAAGGTGTATTTATGTCCATTGGCATCAATTAACGTTTTATTCTTGTGACAGGATTAAATCATTCGTCCTTCAACATTCAACATTCAACATTCAACATTTTATGATTACCTCCCCATCCATCCTCCATCCACCAGCAGGATTGATCCCGTCATGTAATCCGAAGCGGCCGAAGCCAGAAAGACCACCGGTCCTTTAAAATCTTCCGGATTTCCCCACCTTCCCGCAGGAATGCGGGATAAAATGTCAGCATTGCGTTTTTCATTGTCCTGGATGGGAGCGGTCAAATCGGTGGCAATGTATCCGGGAGCAATGGCATTGACCTGGACACCCTGACCAGCCCATTCATTGGACAAACCCATGGTCAGCTGACCAATCGCACCTTTGGATGCCGCGTAGCCCGGTACCAGGATCCCTCCCTGAAAAGTCAGCAATGAAGCCGTAAAAATGATTTTACCACTGCCTCGCCGGATCATCTCCTTACCGATTTCCCGGCTAAGTATGAATTGGGCGTTCAGGTTCACCTCGATGACCTGGTCCCAATAATCATCGGGGTGATCGGCGGCCGGCATCCGTTTGGTGGTCCCTGCATTATTGACCAGTATATGAGGAACTCCGTGATTTTCCTTCAAGGCAGCAATGAAGGCATACAACGCATCCCGGTCGCCAAAATCGCATTGATATCCGGTAAATTTACGTCCCAGACCTCGTACCGATTTTTCAATCGAAGACCCATCTGTTTCCAGTGTCGATGACACACCGATGATGTCCGCCCCGGCTTCCGCTAAAGCCTCCGCCATCGCATAGCCGATTCCTCGTTTGCAGCCGGTCACCAGAGCTGTTTTTCCGTCCAGTCTAAATTGGTCCAATACCATTTTTACCCAATGATGAAATGTTGTATAACTGATTAGATCTCATAGGAAACGCCTGTTAGTCTTTCACTTATTTCCCACAACCGTTTTGCAGCTTTTTCATCATAAGCCGTCCTGGCGGCATTTGTTTCTACCGGATATCCTTTTTTGTCCTGATCAGGACCATAATAGCCACCTGGTTTCACATTTGGGTCTGTGAGGGCATACAACGGCGATAACGCACCGATCGACGCCGGTTGGCCCATCATTCGGCCAAGGAATTTCATGATACCTTCCATATTCCTATCCGCCCAACCCGTTTTGCAAATCCCCGGATGTGCCGCCAACGATATGGTGGAGATACTGGCTTCATCAAAACGTCGACTTAGCTCAAAGGTAAATAGCAAATTGGCCAGTTTGCTTTGTTTATACGCGGCCCATCGATCGTATTTACGCTGACTCATCAGATCATCCCAGTTGATCTTTCCAGAGGTATGCATCCGGCTACCCATAGTCACGACTCGACTGCCTGGCGTTTGCAACAATACATCCAATAATTGTCCGGTCAATGCAAAATGCCCTAA
>JAGQXC010000458.1 GCA_020436785.1 Saprospiraceae bacterium
ATTCAATCCGTCCGGTCTTGCCCCTGCCGGATGATCACCTGATACGCAAAGAAGTCCTTGAAAATTTGCGTGAATCACTAGGCTCGTTTCCCGAATCCAGCCAGATTAAGTTGGAAGCAGCCTATGGGCTCCCGAATGAAGTCCTGGTCCAAATGGCCAAGGAAAAAGCGATCGATCTGGTGATTATGGGCACCCATGGAGCCGATCAGGCTTACCGGTTGTTGTTGGGTACGCATGCTTCTTATGTGGCGAGTCATGCACCCTGTGCCGTGTACATCGTCCCGGAAAACAGTGTCCTCCAAACGCCGAAACGGGTGGCTATCGCCATCGACCCGCATCATCCGGTCGTGCCGGGAAATATGGAACTTATCCGCAGTTTGCCACTGGAACATCTGGAAATCATCTCGGTGGCCAATACATACAAACAAGCCGGTGAAATCGAAGAACTGGCCTGGTTGTTGGAACTGCGCAAATTGGACATGTTTTCCCTCAATGTCATTGAACCTTCGGGTAGCATCGATCTTACCCTGGAAAAATTGGTGCACGACAAGTCCATCTCGCTCATCGCGATTATCCGGCGTAAGCACCGCTTTCCGGAAAGTCTTTTCCACGATAGCGTCCTCTCACGGGTGACCAAGAGTGCAAAAATGCCCGTTTTGGTCCTGCCCGGAGAAAAGAACGAATAATAAAAACCGATTTTTTGGGTGTATCGGGGAATGATTTTGATTTTGCATCGTTGTTTAAATAGTTTCAGTCTTTAAAATTCGCAGTCATCGCACGGTCGCTTTCCCTGAACGAAGAACAGTTAAATACCTATACCCACGGGTTAGGAGTGCTTTTTGCATTGGTCGCATTACCGGTACTTCTGATCGGTGCTTACCACAAAGCAGATCAGGCATTATTTATTGCCATGCTGATCTACAGCATTTGTTTTACCCTGTTGTACCTGGCATCTACCCTTTATCATGGCATCCGGCAGCCACAGCTCAAAGAATTGTTCAAGATCATCGATCACATCAGCATTTATTTCAAGATTGCCGGCACGTATACGCCATTTCTCATCGGTTATTTGTACGGCCAGGATCAGATGATCTTTTTAATGGTGATTTGGAGCATTGTAGTTATAGGGACGTTGTTCAAAATCAAATACACGGGTAAGTTTGAGAAATTATCGGTAGCCATGTATATGGTGATGGGCTGGCTGGTGCTCTTTCGCCTGCCTACTTTTTATCACCGCATGCCCTTCAACATGATCCTTTTTATTTTGTTGGGAGGCGTGGCATTTAGCATTGGCGTCTATTTTTACCGCCGTGATGAACGGCGTTATTACCATACCATCTGGCATTTGTTCACCCTGGTTGGCAGTATTTTGCATTACATTGCCATATTTCTGATTATCCATCCCTGGTAATAAGTTTTCCTGCACATCGCTACGGACTTATCTTTGTCCATGCCTATAAATGTTGTAGTAATTGGTGGCGGAGCTGCCGGATTTTTTGGTGCCATTACGCTGGCCGAGGTTAACCCGGATGTCCAGATCACCATTCTTGAACAAAGTCAAAAAGTCCTGGATAAGGTGCGTATTTCCGGGGGCGGGCGTTGTAATGTAACCAATGCCCTCGAAGATCCTTCGGGTTTGATTCATTATTATCCGCGCGGGCAGAAGGAATTGCTGGGGCCTTTCCACCGGTTTGGCCCGGGTCAAATGAAAGCCTGGCTGGAAGCACATGGGGTAGCGTTGAAAACTGAAGAAGATGGCCGGGTATTCCCCGAATCGGACCGGTCAGAAACCATCATCGAAAGTTTTATGCGCTGTTGCCGGGATCTCCGCATCGGCATCCATACCTCCAGGAAGGTGGTCCGCATCGTCCCACCTTCCGGTGATCGAGAACCTTTCACGATATTGACCCGTCACGAAAGCTATTCTGCTGATGCCGTCTTGATTGCGACCGGCGGACAGGGATCGATCTGGCGGATGTTGGCTGACCTTGGACATACCATTGTTCCTCCCGTGCCATCATTGTTTACCTTCCAGATTTCCGATCAGCGGATCATGGACCTTCCTGGTGTCCAGGTGCCCCGGGCCCTTGTTTCCTTACCGGATTTCGGTTTGGAAGCCGAAGGACCCTTATTGATTACCCATTGGGGGATGAGTGGGCCGGCCATATTAAAATTATCCTCGTGGGGAGCCCGCGATATGGC
>JAGQXC010000459.1 GCA_020436785.1 Saprospiraceae bacterium
GACTGTGAATGATCATCAGGTCGATGTAATCAAGTCCCAGCGTTTTCAGGGACCCCTCTATAGCTGCCTTAGCCTGATCATAGGACTTCATTTCGGCCGCCAGTTTGGTGGTCACAAACAGCTCTGACCGGTTGATCCCACTTGCTTTTATTCCTCGCCCTACGCCTTCCTCATTTTGGTAGGCCTGGGCCGTATCGATGTGGCGGTACCCGATGTTGATGGCATCCTGCACGGCATGAACGACATCGTGATTGTTGATGAACCAGGTTCCCAGTGCCATTTTTGGGATTTTCAATCCATTGGATAACGTATATTTTTCTCTTAAAATCATGACAAGTTTGTTTTAATGAATTTTGTTCGATGAATTGGAATCACTTACAATTCATTCATCAATCGAATGCAAAAGTACGACGCGCCAGCCCACGCAGGCTAACGATTATCAAATCAAAACTTAAGGAATTCAAACTTCGGCCATACGGATGGACGAGGGAGTCGTGCCGGATAGTTTTTTGAAGAAGTTGTTGAAATAGGTGGGGTATTCGAAGCCCAGGGAAAAAGCGATTTCGCTGACGTTCCAGTTGGTATGCTGCAGTAAAGCATTTGCCTCGCGGTAGATCCGTTCGGAAATATGCAATGAGGTGGTCTTGCCGGTCACCTCTTTGACCGCACGATTGAGGTGATTGACGTGGACCGAGAGGTGTTTGGCATAATCCTGAGGCGATCGCAATTGAAGGGAATCCATAGCGCTCTCGATGGGGAATTGCCGTTCCAGCAATTCAAGAAATACAGAAGTCAATCGGGAAGCGGCATTCTGGCGTTTATCGTAGATCTCAGAGGGCTGGAGTTTTAATGCCTCATGGATAAAAAGGTGAATGTAATTGCGAATCAATTCATCCTTATAGATATAATCACTCTGTTGTTCTTCAATCATTTTGCGGAATATCCGGTTCAGAAACGCCCGTTGCTCCTCACTGATCACAAAGATGGGTGTACCACCGATCTTGAACAAGGGTGATTGCAAAACACTTTCCGACCGCTCGGTAAGCTGTAAAAACTCTTCGGAAAAGAGGCAAGTGTAGCCCACATAGGTCCTGGAAATCGTCTCCCAGGAATAGGGAATATGGGGGTTACCAAAAAACAAAACCGTACCGTCATGGTCAAAACTGCGATCGGCATAATGGATCCGGCTTTTCCCGGTCGTCAGGCAAATCTTATAAAAATCCTTACGGCTGTAAATTTTGGTTGCGTTGCCGTCTTTTTCGATTTGGAAGACTTTAAATCCTTTGAGTTTAAGCTCATTGTTAAAGTCGGAAAGCGATCGCTGCGTCTTTTCGGTCATCAAACAAAGTTAAGAAAATCAAACATTCAACGCAAGAGCCACCTTTTTCGTACATTGATATCAAAGATTGACTATAGCCATGATGGATCGCAGGTATTTTCTCAAACAAACCACTTTTGCGGCGGCCACTTCACTGGTCTTGCCGGCACTTGGTTATCCAAATGACCGTCTGAAGAATTTCCTTTCAGGGAATGATTTTGTCAATGCCGAAACAAGCTTCGGAAAAGTCCGAGGGATGCGGGTAGCTGGCGTGAACATCTTCAAAGGCATCCCCTACGCAGGAAAAGTATCCGGGGAGCACCGGTTTCGCCGGCCAGCGCCTCTGGAGCCCTGGACCGGCATCCACGAAGCGCTGGAGTTTGGGCCACCGTCCATCCAGGCGCCCCGCAACAACGAGCCGGATCCTGCCGAAGATTGCCTCTTCCTCAACATCTGGACCCCGGCGAATGACCAGAAGAAACGGCCGGTCATGTTTTACAATCATGGCGGCGGATTTGTGATCGGTTCCGGTTCTTCGTCCTGGCAAGATGGCGCCAATCTGGCCCGCTATTTCGATGTGGTGGTGGTGGAGACCAACCACCGGCTGGGTCTTCTGGGCTTCCTTTACCTCGATGAACTAGGCGGACCCGACTACGCCAGCTCGGGCAACATGGGTTTGCTTGATATCATCGCCGGTCTGGAATGGGTTAAAGAAAACATTGGGGCTTTCGGCGGAGACCCGGAAAATGTCATGATCTTTGGCGAATCGGGCGGCGGCGCCAAGACATCCTGCTTATATGCCATGCCCGGTGCAGCACCTTATTTCAATAAAGCCTCGATCGAAAGTGGCCCAGGTGTACGGATGACCTCCCCGGAATCCGCTGCTGCCACCACTGCGCTGGTGCTCAAGGAATTAAATCTTTCGCGCAACAATTGGAGGAAAATCCTGGATGTACCGGCAGGAGATCTGTTAGCCATCCAAAACAAAATACCTTCTGTCCCTCCCATGCTGCAAAAATCCAAAAATGGAGAGGCCGTTCCGACCGGTTTTGGTCCGGTGGTGGACGGAGTTGCGTTGCCTCATCATCCATTCGATCCGACGGCTCCGGAGATATCCCGCGACAAACCGCTGATGGTGGGCTGGAACGAGGATGAGTTTACCTTTTTTGCCTGGCAAAGCCGGGATACCAGCTTTACCGAACTGGACTTCAACACCTTGCCGGCCAAACTGGCACCACAGTTCGGAGGGGACACGTCCAAGATTGTGGCAACTTATCGTGAAGCCATGCCGAAAGCTTCCGCACCAGAAATATTCATCGCCATTTCTTCCATCAATATGATGGGCCTGGGCTCCATAGTGATCGCCGAACAGAAATCCAAACAAGGAGGCGCACCGGTCTACTTGTATAATTTTGGCTATAAGTCGGAGGTAAAGCTGCCAGGTACCGACTTTGCCCTGGGCACGCCCCATGCCATGGACATCACCTTTAAGTTTAACATTGAGGTCCCTCCGGCAAAAGGCGGTCAGGAGAACTCTGCGTTGGC
>JAGQXC010000460.1 GCA_020436785.1 Saprospiraceae bacterium
CGCCACCTTGCTGTCGCTGCGGTTATTTTTTTACCCCTGTCCGCTTACGAATGCGAGGCATTCGACCCTTCCAGGCATAAAAAAAGCTGCCCGTCGTTGACTGACAGCGATCCTTGTTTTGCGGAGAAGGAGGGATTAATGGCATTGATCCCGGTGGGGGAGTATCAAAACAACGGATCGCCACCTTGCTGTCGCTGCGGTTATTTTTTTACCCCTGTCCGCTTACGAATGCGAGGCATTCGACCCTTCCAGGCATAAAAAAAGCTGCCCGTCGTTGACGGACAGCGATCCTTGTTTTGCGGAGAAGGAGGGATTAATGACATTGATCCCGGTGGGGGGAGTAACAAAACAACGGATCGCAACCTTGCTGTCGCTGCGGATATTTTTTTACACCTGTCCGCTTACGAATGCGAGGCATTCGACCCTCCCAGGCATAAAAAAAGCTGCCCGTCGATGATGGACAGCGATCCTTGTTTTGCGGAGAAGGAGGGATTCGAACCCCCGGTACCCGCGAGAGTACACCGCATTTCGAGTGCGGCCCGATCGACCACTCTGGCACTTCTCCCGGACCGCAAAAATAACAGGTTCACGTTACTTTTTAATAATTTTCAATACTTCCCGAAGAAGAATGGCCTGTTTCTTCGTGATTACGACTTCAAAAAAAAATTGCTCTGGCCATTAAACCTTAACTTAAACCGTGTATCAAAGAACAAACAACAAAAAATGAAATCGCTAAATACTATGAAAAAAACAATCTTAGCCATCGCTCTCCTTGGAATGGGATGGGGCATGCAAGCACAGGAAAATATGCCCGACAGCACCGGATTACCCGGTGATAATTTTTCACTGGAAGGAGCCATCGATCTTTTTAAAAATGCCAAGGATCTGGAGGACTTTGAGAAAAAGCTCAATTCGGAAGATGCCGGAATCAATAATCTGGATCTTAATGAAGATGGTGAGACGGATTACATCCGGGTCATCGACAACATGGATGATGATGCCCATGCCATTGTTCTGCAGGCCGTGATTTCCAAAGAGGAATCCCAGGATGTCGCCGTGATTGAAATTGAAAAAACCGGCAAAGAAGAAGCCATTCTGCAGATTGTCGGTGATGAAGACCTGTATGGTCCGGACATTTACGTGGAGCCTTTTGACGAAGAAGGGAATGGTGGTAAGGGTGGACCGGCATTTGAAGAGGACGTGGTCCGCGTGGTCGTCAACGTTTGGTTCTGGTCACCAGTGCGATTTATTTATGCTCCGATGTACCGTCCATGGGTATCCCCCTGGTACTGGGGATACTATCCGGGATGGTATAGACCCTGGCGTCCGGCGCCATGGAACATCTATCACCGCCGGGTAATCGTGTATCGTCCGCATTACCATGTCGTCACGACACACCGGGTGGTTCATGCCCATCGCGTCTATACTCCGCATCGGACCAGTTCGGTGACCGTAAAACGTAACATCACCGTTAACCGCACCCGCCAGGTCGGAAACTCCACCGTCACCCGGTCCACAACGGTAGGAACCAAAAGAACCAGCGACGGCACCAAAACTGCCGGGGTAAAACGGGAAACCACGGTCAAAACCAAACGGGGCGATCAAACGACCGTAAGGAAACGGACAGATGCCGCCGGTGTGAAAAAACAGGGAAATACGGTCACGACCGGACGTAAGACAACGAAAGCCGGAGCCCAAAAACAAGGAAATACGGTAAGAGCAACGAAAAAAACCAAAACGGTGAAGACCAAGCGTAAAAAGAATTGATCCGCATCCACTACGCTGAGAACACCAGGTTTTTCATCGAAAAGTGAACAAAGGGCTTGTAACAATACAAGCCCTTTGCTTTTAACAAACCTTTAATAGTCAGGACCGGATGTCAGGCTCTAATGTTATTTAATTTGCGATTTTATGTAACATCCTTTCAAGAACAACTGACGTGAGAAACCTGACCTGGGCAGTAGCCTGTTTACTCATTGTATCGATCATTTGTCTTTCCCCACCGGGATGTCAAAATCAAAAGATCACCCATGAAGAACAGGTAGCCCGCACCTATTGCGCTTCCTGTCATGTTTTTCCGGAAGCACATTTGCTAACCAAGCGGATCTGGAATGAATCGGTACTTCCGGAAATGGCTTTCCGGATGGGATTCTCAAACGCCACCATTTTGTCAAAAGTGAGCCCGGAAGACCGTCCGGTCATATTGGCAACACTACCCAAAGAACCCATGATCAGTAATGAAGATTTTGAGGCCATCCGGCGGTTTTACTGGAATTTCGCCGATGATCTGCTGGAACCGGTTACCCTGAATACCAAACCTTTACAACAATTCAAGCCGGTTATCAGTCCATTTCCCACACCTTTCATCACCATGCTGCAAGCGGATACAATCCACAATAAATTATGGATAGGAACTCAGTCAGGTCAGTTGGATCGATTTGATCCGGTAGCTAAAATCATCGATACATTGAACATCAACAGTCCACCCAGCCATGCGGTGCTAGCGGGCGATGATCTTATCGTCACCGGTATCGGAATCCTGATGCCCAACGATCAGGATAAAGGCAGCCTGATCCGCTATGATAATGGCTTGCCACAGGTTTTGCTGGATTCGTTGCATCGGCCCGTTTACTTCGATCTTGCCGATCTTAATGGCGACGGCAACCCGGAATTTGTCGTTTGTAATTATGGAGATTACCAGGGCAATTTGTCCATTTATTCCGAAAGCGATGCGGACTGGAAAGTCATTCCCTTAAGTTCCACACCTGGTGCCATTAAAACGGAAATCCGCGATGTTAACCAGGATGGACAACCGGATATACTGGCCCTTTTTGCACAGGGTGACGAACGCTTGGTGTTATATACCAACCAGGGCAATCTTAATTTTAAGGAAGATGTCATTCACCGGTTTCCACCGGTGTATGGATCCAATTATTTTGAAACGCAAGACTTCAATGGCGATGGGTATTTTGATATCCTGATGACCAACGGAGATAATGGTGACTTTTCAGCCGTTGTGAAACCTTATCACGGCATTCGCCTGCTGCAAAATGACGGACAAAATCAATTTACCGAGCGTCTGTTCCTGCAAATGCCCGGGGTGTCCAAAGCCATCATGAGGGATTTCGATCAGGATGGTGATCTGGATATTGCAGCCATTTCTTTTTTCCCGGATTTTGAAACCCCTGAAGAAGGTTTTATTTATTTTAAAAATGTGGGTGATCTGACCTTTGAGCCCAGGGTAACCCCGGTGGCGGCCGATGGCCGCTGGTTAACGTTGGAGGCGTACGATTTTGACCAGGACGGAGATGACGACTTGTTTCTGGGGTCTTCCAGTTACCGGGGGCTGGGTGCGAATAATGCGGTGTTCAGGCACTGGCTGGAAAAAAGTGTACCCCTTCTACGTCTCGAAAATGTAGCCGATTAGTTTTATTGGATCAATTGGGTCACCGGCCGGATTGAGCCGACAAGTTTCCGATGATGCCGGCAAGCGCTGTTTCCACCAGTTTTGATATCGCGAGCCCCTTTGCCGGGGTAGCCAGAAAGGGATCGCCAAATACACCATTTTTAGTCATCTCATCGGTACGCCGGTAGTAGGACGCTTTACCGCTGCGGAGCATATCTCCTTCTGCCCAGGAATGCGTTGGTTGATTGGTTCGTTCACCGGGTATTTGATCCAAGCGTACATGTTCGGGAGCAAAATGCAATAATAGGGACGTTTCAAATTCACCGGCATGGCCAACCCCGCCGGCATCGCTTTCCTGTAATTGAAACAATTCGTCTGCAACCAGTCTCCACCAGGTGATCAGCGTGATCGATTGATCGGTATACCGATTACCCAGCTTTTCCAGAAGTACCTGGCCAATACCCTGGTTGCCCCCATGGCAATTGAAGAGGATGAGATGCCGGAATCCATGCCGGATAACCGCTTCAAGCA
>JAGQXC010000461.1 GCA_020436785.1 Saprospiraceae bacterium
AAAATCATCAATCCGAAATCATTTAGGGTTTGCGCCCGAACACCGTAATGGATTTTAACTTAAAATCTGCAGACCGGTATTGATCATATTCGGCCGGGGTCAGGTGTTCCCGCAACCAGGGATCGGGAATATCGATGGGTTTTTCTCTTAGAATCTGGATCTTCTCAAATCCGGCGTTGGCGATGGTGCCGAGGTAATCCTCTTTGGCGATGGCACCGGAGACACAACCGGAATACAACATGGCATGGTCGATCAAATTCTCCGGAATGGATCCTTCAATGACGATGTCCGAGATCGAAAAATGTCCCCCCGGGCGGAGTATGCGGTAGGTTTCTTCGAAAGCGGCGGTTTTGTCGGGGACGAGATTGAAAACACAATTGCTCACCACAACGTCGGCTAAGTCGTTTTCAAGAGGGTTGGATTCGAGGTACCCCAGAGCAAAGGCCGTATTGGTATAGCCCAGTTTGGTGGCATTTTCACGTGCCAGGGAAACCATCTCTTCGGTCATATCCACCCCGATGACCTGACCGGCGGGTCCGGTGATCCGGGCCGCAATGAAGACGTCGTTGCCGGCGCCACTGCCCAGATCAACGACCGTATCACCCGGCCGGATAAATGCGGTTTCGGTGGGTAATCCACAACCTAAACCCAAATCTGCCTCTTTCTCATAACCGGATACCTGGTGGTAAGCATCACCCATCAAGTTGGAGAGGTCTTCGCCTCCACAGCAAGAATCGTCACAACATCCGGACTTGTTTTTGGCAATGGCCGCATATTTTGCTTTGACCATTTGTGTAATTTCCTGATTTTCCATTAACAACAAGGTTTGATTTGTTTAAATAATCGATTTAGTGCGTTTTCCATTTCTTCCAACGTGGGCCAATGAATGCAATAGCAAATGCGCGGCCCGTCTATTTCACCGCTGATAAGGCCGGCTTCTTTAAGAACCTTCAAATGTTGACTGACGGTCGCCTGACTCAACGGCAGGTTGGCCACCAACTCGCCGCAAATGCAGGCGTTACGCTGAGCCAGCTCACGCAAGATGGCCACCCGGGCCGGATGGGAGAGGGCTTTGGCCCACAGAGCGAGTTTTTGATCGACGTCGGTAAATGCTTCGGTCTTCGAAAATGCCATTGATTCATTGTATATCGTAAATATACGATTAAATATTGAATCTGGACAGCTTTTTTTTTGCTTTTAACTGGAATGGTTATTCAGCCGGTCGGGATGATCTCCTTCCGTTGTATCCTATTCGCTTGATTGGTAGGTAATTAGCGCATTTTTTAGTATTATTACTTACTTCAACCTCCCAAAAGATGCCATTTCGTTCATCGCTTGCCGTTCTGTTCTGTTCATTCTTTTCTCTCGCTTCGATCGATACGGGAGCTCAGAATCCATCCACTCCGGCCATCTGTCCCGAGAGAATTACCATGAACACCGGATGGACCATCGAGCACAAACCAGACTTTTGTCTGTTTCGCTACCGCACCATTCCCCCGGGTGTAACCGCCTATTTGACCGAGCAACTGCTTCAGGGTAAAGATGGATTTTCAAGCTGTGTGTGTAATTATGAAATCAAGAAGGAAGACATTTCCTATTTCAACTGCGATGATGAGCCCATCGAGAACCCGAATGACAATGAGTATGCCGGATATTTCGAATACGTCTGGCTGGACCAGGGAGCGGTTTATCCATTGGAAAAATGTGCCGAATTTAATGAGGCTTATCCTCCGGGTACTTTTGAAGGTGGTTTCTCAAATCTCAGACTTTTTAAAAATCATGCCACCCTGGGCGTGTCGGTTAACGTCAGCAACCTTGGGGTATTTGCCAGCGCTGAGCACTTGTTGAATCAGGCAGAACCCGGTTACCAGGCCCTCCTGAGCCGCAGCCGTGATCGTGAATGCAACATTCCTGCCGAGGAGATTAACCCGGAGATCCTCGACGTCAATCCACTCGTTTTTGAGAATTCCTTTCTATTCGGGGATCCCGATCCGGACATAAGGAATTGGGACGTTGACGATCTGGTGAATCTGAATGAAACCAGAACGGGGATTGCTCTTGACGGGGTCAGCACTTGCCTGATCCGGTTTACCACCAGCCGGTCAAAGTCGTTTGATGTCGAAGCAGGCATGGCGGGGAAATTGGAATTCACCTGGGGTAAACAAACGCACGAGATTGGTCAGAAACACTATGGATTCTTTCTGTACACCCCGCCCATTGAAGCGCCCGATGTTGAAAGTGTAACGTCAGAAAATGGCATCAAAAGTTTTCCCCTGGAGTATTCGCTGAAAATCACGGAGGACGGTGAAACCCAAACCTCTAAACAGATGGTCAACCTGTACCCACCACCGGTGGTGCTGGTTCACGGCACGTTTGATAATCCGGTGGACTGCTGGAAAACACCTTCTCAGGGTGGTCGATCGATGTTTGATAAACTGGAACAGGAAGGCTATAAGGTATTTGCCGTGGATTATTCTTCCACCAACGGGCTGGGCCGGCTGGGCGAAATTCCCTGCGGTGGCAATTTTATCGGCAGTCCCTTTCTGGGTGAATCCAGTTGCTTTGAGAACAACAAGCAGGTGGTGTATAAAAACCCGGGAGGCATCAAGGAGGCGCTGGATTTCTACCGGGACCAGCTGGACGTGGCCGTATGCCAGGCAGACGTAATCGGGCACAGTATGGGAGGCGTATTGGCCCGGGTCTATGCCTCCGAACAATACGAAGTGAACCCCAATGATCGGTCGGTCCGGGATTATACCTACAAAAGGGAAGACAATTTCCAGTCTGGCGACATCAACCGGCTCATCACCATTTCATCGACCCATCACGGTTCCGACATGGCCTGGTACCTCTATTTGCTCGATCAGGAAGCGGTAAACGATACACTCGCATTTTACGACGATACCCTGCATCTCGATGCATTGGTGGAACAAGCAGACAATGCCGCACTGCTTAGCGCAGCCAAACTGGGGATCATCTGGCTGGTGGAAGGCATCCGACCGGATGCCGGAGCGATTATGGACCAGATCCCGGCCAGTCCGGCCTTGCGCAAGATCGGTGCAACCCATCTTCCGGCTCATTCCATCGTAAGTTTGGTCGATGATATTGCCGACATCGAAAACAATTCGTTTGACCCTACCCATTCGTACTACTATCGCGCCTTATTCACCGCCATAACCTTTTACTTCAGCCAGAATTTCTTTGATTTTGTTTTACACCAGATTGCCGAAGAATGGTCACGTTTGCCAGCCCATCTGAAAAAGAACGAATCTCGCTTCTATAAAGGCATCGATGTGATGTACCTGAATATGTATAAAGATGACCGGGAAGCTTTCAAAAATTTATACAAAAATCCATTACTCAAACAGTGGCAAAGTTTTCTAAAATTAAATGGGCTACTCAGCGATAAAATCGTCAAATACCTTCCGGCCGACCTGGATCTCGCTGACGCTGGAATGGGTGATTTTGAAGGGGATGTGCTGGATTACTTCACCGGAGGCAACCTCGAATTGATCAGCCGGATCATCCAAGCAGGCTTTAAACTGGAGGAGCTGGCCAACTTCAAAGATTTTATGAACCGGATCCGGTTTCTGATATTTAAGAACGACCGCAATGATTTTACCGTACGATACGACAGTCAGATTGGCTTTGATAACCTGACGGATGACGTCAATAAAAAATATTACAGTGTCTTCGATCATGTATTGCACAGTTTTGCGCCAAGATCTCCGGACATCCAGGACCAGGTACTTCAGTTGCTTTCAACGGGCCTGACCTTTTTTAATGAGAATGGATATCCTCCCGCCGGAAGGAAAATGCCCGTCTGGTTGCCGGATCCGGGTGATGCAGCCGAAGAAATCACCGGATGCGAAGCCATTTGCTGGTCCGGTTATGTACCCAGCCATGCCGGGGAATTTGCCCGCATTGCACAGGAAGAAGATGTGGTCATCCTGGCCCGGCCGGTAAATCCCGATGCTACACCACTCATCGCCAATAACCGGGCAACCAAAGGCATGCCGGTCAAAGGGAAAAGCGCCAATTGGGGACTTCAGAAAGGGTTGATCCCCGTGGATCAGCGTTATTCGAAATTATGGAAAGTGTACACCGGAAACAAACGGTTGGAGGAGATAGAAATCTTCAACGGCAAAGTGAACGATTTGCTGAAAAAGTCCAAAGATATTGCCACTTCCACGCACTTGAATGACCTGGTCCTGGAATGCGAAGAAGGTCAGGCCACCTATGAAATGTTTGCGGTCAAACCGGTGTACCGGACGGATGCGGAATATGAATTGCGGCTGCTGAAAAAAGGGACGGGGGAAATATATTCCTGGGACCCGGAGCGACCGGAAGAGTGTCCGCGGATGGAGTGTGCAGAACACTGCACCCTGAATGATCTGGATACGTTTTACGTTCTTTCCAATCCCGATCCGGAGTTGGTGGCGCGCAATGGCGGGACCCCGCCCATCTATACCGCAGACTACGACCTGCTGGCGGTGGGTTTCTTTGATCGTCAACTGTTTCAGAACCCGATGGCGGAATACAAAGCGCCGGAATTTGATCCGGGGGATTGGGATTGCAGCCGGGGTCTGATCACCGACAGGCAAACCTATTTGCTTGACCGGCTAAACGGAGCCGTGCAACAAGAAGCACATTACACCGGCGGGGATGTCGTTCATCACGGTCCGGAAAATCATTTCATAAAAATTACCATACCAAATTACAATTGCGACGGGACAATTAAAGAGGTCAAAATTCCGGGCTCGCCCTATGTGGATTATCCGGTAACCGCTTTTGAGCCGAATCCCGACAAATGGTTTGGCAAAACGGGAATCATCCGCATCATCCCGATGGGGCCGCCGGGCTTCCGTGATATCCACCTGAAGGAGTATTTTCATACCATGCGCAAGCGTGGGTATGATCTGTATGCCAATCCCACCGCTCCCGGATGGCAATGGGAGTATTACCGGCCTTACAGCTATGAACTGGGTTTTGATCCACGGGATGCACCGGATCTTCCTGACGGGATAGAACAGTTGAAACAACCGGAGAATTGCAATTGTCTCAATCAGGATTTCCCCCAAATTCAAGAGCCGGAACGAAGCCGCCAAACCCCTGATTTTTTTGAAGTTTTTCCCAATCCTGCCCGGAACGGATCGATAACCATTCGCCTGGTATCCAACCAGGCTCGGCCGGTTGAATTTGTGATGGTCGATGTGCTGGGCAGGGTGGTGGTTACCCGGCATCTGGAATCGGTCAGGGCCGGCGAGACATTGAGTTGGGAATTGCCGGAATTACCGCGAGGTACCTATTTTATTCAGGCCCACTTGCCGGAAGTACAAACACAGCGATTGATCATTCAATAAATCATCATGAAAGATCTTTTTTACACCCTAACTCTCTGCTTGTTGGTCCAGTTGGGAACATTCGGACAAAGTCCCATGGCTTTTAATTATCAGGGGGTAGCCAGGGATAATGACGGAAATGTCTATGCCAACCGGGCGATCAGTCTTGAAATCTCCCTGCATCGAAATTTTGAAGACGGACCGGTGGATTTCCAGGAAGAACATTT
>JAGQXC010000462.1 GCA_020436785.1 Saprospiraceae bacterium
AACCATAATGATCAACCCAATCCGGGATGTTGTAACGGTAAACCCTCTGCTGCATGAGTAGGTTTCTCTGCTCTTCCAACGCCTTCCAGTCCGCCCGCACGCTCCAATGATACCGGCCATCATACGTTCCAAACCATTTCAGATAGGCTTGCAAGATGAGATCCTGTTCGCCGGAGTCCGGCATTTCATTTTCACACCCCACCGCGGCCATTAATAATCGCTGATGTCTGAGCATACCATACACCGCGTGAACCACGATCCCTCTGGCCATCCGGGCGGTACGGGGATAATCTTTTAGTACCCGTTGCAATACCTTATCAGCCAGGTATCCATCGCGATATACGTTCATCCAACCCTCCTGGATATCATGAACTATTTTCTCAGTCAGCAAATCAATTGTATTTAATGCAAAGATAGCGAAGTTACCCCGCCGGCAGGCGTTCCGGTGACACCGGGATTCAACAACCATTTTGAATTTCCGGAATTATGGGAAACAAGAGGTATTGTCCGGGCCACCATTTCACTCAAATTGCTATTTTTAATAAACATGAAAAAACTCAGTGAATGAAACAGATGATCAGCACACTCATCCTTGTCACTACCATCGGTTGGTCCATCGCTCAGCCGGCTGATAAGGCGGCACAGATTGAAGCCCTCAAAGCCAATGTGGTGGCAAAGGTTGAAGCCAAAACGAAAATGGCACAGGTGATGACCGATAAGGTATTCTCCTTTGCAGAACTTGGCTTTCAGGAGGTGGAAACTTCCAAATACCTGACCGACATCCTGAAAGAACATGGATTTTCCATCGAATACGGCATATCGGGCGTTCCTACTGCCTGGGTGGCAACCTGGGGCAGCGGTAAACCGGTGATAGCCATCGGTAGTGACCTGGACTGCATCCCAAAAGCCAGTCAAAAACCGGGGGTAGCCTACCACGATCCGATCATTGACGGGGCGCCCGGTCATGGCGAAGGCCACAATTCGGGCAATCCCCTGAACATCGTGGCGGCATTGTCGGTCAAAGAGGTGATGGAAGAGAATCAGCTTTCCGGAACCCTGATGTTGTGGCCGGGAGTGGCGGAAGAACTGGTGGGTACCAAAGCTTACTTCACCCGGGACGGATACTTTGACCAGGCCGATTTGTGCATTTTCACCCACGTCGGCAACAATATGGGAGTCACCTACGGGCAGGCTCCCGGGACAGGACTGATCTCGGTAGAATACACATTTGAAGGCGAGGCTGCCCACGCAGCAGGCGCTCCCTGGCGTGGAAGGAGTGCAGCGGACGCGGTGGAATTGATGAGTATTGGCTGGCAATACCAGCGGGAACACCTGGATCCCCTGCAGCGCTCACACTCGGTCATCAAAAATGGGGGCGACCAACCAAATGTGGTCCCCTCCAAGGCCACCATCTGGTATTATTTTCGTCACGTGACCTACCCCAAGATCATGGAGCTTTATGAAAATGCCAACCGGATCGCCGATGGAGCGGCCATGATGACCAAGACCACGGTTTCCCGCAAGATCCTTGGTTCTGCCTGGCCACGCCATTTCAACCAACCCATTGCAGAGGCCATGTATGAAAACATCAAAGTGGTTGGTTTGCCGGAGTGGAGCGATGCCGACCAGACTCTGGCCCGAGCCCTGCAAAAAGATGTCCATTCCCTGGACACCTCCGGCCTGGCTATGGAGCTGGACACCCTCGACCGGCCCAATGGTCGATTCATTAGTGGCGGCTCGGACGACATCGGGGACATCAGTTGGAAATTGCCGACCGTGACCTTACGCTTTCCATCCAATATTCCGGGTCTCCAGGGCCATCATTGGTCCAATGCTGTCGCCATGGCCACCCCAATTGCTCATAAAGGCGTGGTGGCAGGAGCCAAAGTGGAAGCAATGACCCTGATTGATCTGATCATGCGTCCGGAACTGGTGGAACAAGCCTGGAAATACTTCCGGGAAGAACAAGGCATGAAACAGGAATATACGCCCATGGTAGGCCCGGAGGATTCCCCTGCCACCTACCTTAATGCAGATATTATGGAGGAATTCCGCCCGCAGTTGGAAAAGTACTATTTCGACGAAACCCAGTATGACAATTACCTCCAGCAACTGGGTATCAAATACCCGACGGTCAAAGACCGGTAATTATTAAGACATACAAAAAACGGCCTGACCCTTATTCAGGATCAGGCCGCATGTTCACAGTTTTGATCTAAGGATATGCGAAAAGTAAATTTCCCGGTAAATCAGTGGGAGGAATGCTTTTCACCGTGTCGGTTCATGGATGTCATTTCTAGATTGGACACCGGACAAAGCACCCTCCCATATCTTTTAGTGTCCTGGTTAGGACGGACGGCTCTGAAAAAAGTAACAAACGAAATCCAGGCGTCCTTGAAGTCATCGAATAAATGGAGGAATTGATGGGAAGAAAGATCATGTTGATCCATTAAGCACGCAAGAAGTTGCTATTCTATCGACAAGCGGTTATTTTTAATGTGCTTTTTCATGCCAAATTTGGTAGCAGATGTACGATGAAGATCTCCAACGTATAGCCTATAAACGGGTCCGGACCAAGAAGCGGTTTCGCAAACACCTGGGAACCTATCTGGTCATGGGCGCCTTTTTCTTTATTCTCAACATGCTTACGGATCCGCGCGATCTCTGGTTTTACTGGCCGATGTTCGGTTGGGGATTAGGCCTGGCCATGCATTATTTACGTGCATACGGTTTTCCCGGTTCCGATCCGGACGCCTGGGAAGAGAAGGAGCTTGAAAAAGAAATGGAACGCCTGGAGCGACGCCGTTCAACCCGGCCACCGGTGGTACGGAAAAAGCCCGACCCGACTCTGGAACTGCGTGACCTGGAACGGGCTTACCAGGAGCAGAAGCCCTACCGGGATGATGAACTGGTTTGAAGTTAAGGTTGGGTTAAGCCGATCGGACAACTTCTGCGGGTAAACAATACCAGTTAACTTTCCAACGATTCAAACTTTCGTGGTATGTTGCGATTCTCATCGCCATTTGTATTTATCCTGTTAACCCTTGCCCTACCCGCACAGACCATTGAGGTCAAACTCAGCCCGGTCATGGGTATGCTAAATCTGTTGGAGACCCTGCAAGGCGCTACCGGCACTTCCGTTACCCTGCGTAAGCAAGCGGAACAACAGCTGCCCGATGAGGTGCGCGCTACCCTCCTGAACGACTATCAACAACTGCGGACCGAATACCAGTTCATCCGGGAGGGCTATCCTTCCGCCCGCAAAGTGATCCTGTCCACCCGCAAATTGCTGATGCTGGCTGCTGCCCAGGCGACTGATCTGACCGATTTCCAAACCCGCATCACCGGCATCCTTCCCAACCAGGATATGATTTCTCTGATTGATATCCTGGGCCGGCTGGAACCGTACTATCAAAAGCTATTTTGGAATCCCAACCATGAATCACTGGCGTCCCTGCAAAAACAAATGACGGAGGAAATACCGGACATCCTCCCCCTCTTTAAGAAAGCGAAAACATTCTACGGCACCCCCTGGCCAGCTTCATTGCCCTTTATCGTCAACCTATATCCCATTCCGGCCCTCGAAGGTCACACGGCCGCCACGCCTTACGGTAATGTACTGGTTTGCGGATACCTGACCCGGCACCCACAAGCCCTAGAACAATTAAAAGGGATCGTCATCCACGAAATGTGCCACATCCTTTACGAAGAGCAAACCCAAGCCATGCAAAATGATCTTGACGATTGGTTCAAAAAGGACGATTCGCCTTTCCGTCCATTTGCTTACAGTTATCTGGATGAAGGATTGGCCACGGCGATCGGGAATGGTTGGGGCGAAGAAATCCTGAATGGTAAACTGGATACCGGACAGTGGTACGACGATCCGTACATCGACACCTACGCCAAGTCCCTCTATCCGGAAGTGAAGTCTTACCTGGATCACCACAGAACAATCGACCAGTCCTTTGTCGTCAAAGCGGTTGCCGCCTTTGCCAAATCCTTTCCGGATGCCCTGTTCTCTTTTGAAAATCTACTGAACGAGGTCAACATTTATACCGAAGAGGAAGATCCGGTGCGCATTCAACAAATCATCACAACCATCCGCACCTCGTTCACCGTACGCAACTCCTGGGTTTCCAGCCCCATCGCCTCTGACCAAAGTCTGGAACGGATGAAAAACGGACCGGCAACGCACCTGATTTTGGTAGACCGGAACCACCAGGCCATCCTTTCCAAAATCAATCAAAACATCGAGTCCCTGCGAACGGTCCTCAATGGATTGCGAATTTCCGGCGAAACGATCATAACTCACGTCGATGCCGACACCGGCAACACCTACATCATTTGTATCCTGTTCAATGAAGAGAGCTTGCCGCGGGCGATGGAAGCGCTGCAAGCGGCTAAAAATCTGGACCTGAATCAATCTGTGATCCCGATTAAGTAATTTACCTTGTACATTTGCCGGCTAAACCTTATCGTATGATTGACTTTGTTGTTTTCGATTTGGGTGGCGTGTTGATCGACTGGAATCCCCGCTACCTCTACCGGAAATTGTTTGATGACCCGAATGAGATCGAATATTTTCTCACGAAAATATGCCATGGCCAATGGAATGAATCCTTGGATGAAGGCTATCCGTTTGCAAAAGCCTGCCAGGATAAGATGGCAGAATTCCCCAATTACCGCGATGCCATTGAAGCCTATTGGAAACGGTGGCCGGAGATGCTCAACGGTGTCCATCAGGGGACTGTCGACTTGCTGGAGCAGATCTACCAATCCCAATCCCACCGCTTATTCAGCATCACCAACTGGTCGGCGGAGACCTTTCCGACCGCCCGCCAACTGTTCCCATTTTTGGGCTATTTCGAAGACATCGTCGTATCCGGAGAGGAAAAACTGATCAAACCGAATGTGGGAATTTTTCAAATTTTATTCGAACGAAACCAACTGATGCCCCGGAAGGGCTTATTTATTGATGACAATGCCAAAAATGTTGATGCGGCGCGCGCCTGCGGAATGCAAGCCCTTCATTTTACGACCAGTGAACAATTAAAATCGGATCTTGATTCGTTAAATATCCTCATTAAATCCTGACACCTATGCGTTACCTTTTTATGCTGTCATCCCTGATCATCATCGCAAGCGTTCAGTCTCAAAACCCCGTCACTAGCTTATCAGGGTCCATACTAAAGCCTCCCACCGAAGCACCGGAGGTAAAAGCCAAAAAGGATAAGGAGCTTGCCGAGGCAGAAAAGAACTTCCTCGATCACCCTAAGGATATGGAAAGCCTGATCTGGTATGGCCGTCGCATGGCTTATACCTGGGAATACGATAAAGCCATTCAACTATTTACCTATGGCATCAGTCTGGATCCGGACAACCCGGAACTTTACCGACATCGCGGACACCGCTTCATAACCACCCGCCAATTTGACCGGGCCATTGATGATCTGGAAACCGCAGCCCGGTTGGCGGAAGGCAAACCGCTGACTACTGAACCGGATGGACAACCAAATGCAAAGAACATCCCTTTGTCGAACCTGCATTTCAATATTTACTACCATCTGGGATTGGCCTATTACCTCACCCGCAATTATGCGAAAGCGGAAGAAGCCTATCGTAAATGCCTCGGCTACAGCAATAATGATGACTTGTTGTGTGCAACCACCGATTGGTTGTACATGACACTCTGTCGCCAGGGTAAAATGCAGAACGCCAGTTCCTTACTGGAACCGATCACCAAAGAGATGAACATCATTGAAAATGAGTCCTACCACAAAAGACTGTTGATGTATAAGGGAGAAATGAAACCGGAAGAATTGTTTGGCAATACCCAGCAGGAGGATACACTAAATCTGATCACTCAAGGTTATGGCGTCGCCAATTTTTACTATTGTACGGGCAAAAAGGAACAGGCTTTGAATATTTTAAAACGAATCGTGCAACTTGACAATTGGGCTGCCTTTGGGTTCATTGCCGCAGAAGCAGACCTGGTCAACGGATTATAAATTATCCCCGCCCTGAAATTGGCGCCGCGTTGTTAAATTTCTCTGCATCGGCTCCCACGGAGGTATCCGCATCCATCCAGATCCGCCAGGTGCCGTTTTCCCGGACTAAAACAACATGAAACAGGCCATAAAATTCCTGGGAAACTCCGGAACGGTTGGTGATGGTCACCTGATAATAGCCCACTTCAAACGCCCGGTTCCCCCGGTGGGTTCGTTCGGTAAAATGCAAATCGAGCTGGCGGGTTACCTGCCTTGATGCATCTCTTTCCCTCGCATTTGCGACGGAGGTACGGTATTCAACATATCGCAACAGGTCTCCCTGATCCTGTAACACCCGCATCATATCGGTATGGTGCAACGCCATGAATCCATCGACATCGTGATCATTGTAGGTTCGGATAAAAGGAAGCCATACCTGACGGTTGATGGTATCGGTCACCAAATCCTGACCGAATCCAACCATGGGTAGAAACATAACGAATAATAATGGATGGACAACCGTCCATTTATTCTTCCTCCGTGGCGCCGGTTCCATTAAAGCCGGATTAATCGGCCGGAAACTTTCGGCTCGGGGCCCAGCAGGATAATAGAATAGATTCCGGAAGGCACTGACTGCAGATCCAGAATGACCGGATTGTTACCTTTTGTTAAATCCATTTGACGGGTTACCCAGAGCTTCCCATCCAGTCCGATCAGATGCAGCAAGGCGGGTCCTGAAGAAGGAGCCAATACGTCAACCGAGACTTCATCTCCAGCCGGATTGGGTGTCAGGGAAAGTTGCCAGGCAGGACCATCCCCGGATACACCTTGAATAACCGGTGTTCCGGCATGATTCGATTTATCGCTGCGGCCAAATGTCCGGTTGTATTCCATCAATTCCCGGTCCATCGGCATTTTGGTAATCGTTGCTTCAGGTGCCGGTTGACAATATTGATCAAAGTCATTGACATGCACCGCCACGGTACAGGAATCCAGCAATGTCCCATTAAGGCCAATGTACCAGGGCAGGATCAGCCAACCATCCCGGAGGCTACTGGAATCCTCACAAATGATAACGCGATAAGGCATCACCGTGTCCCGCCGGAAAGATCGGTACACTTCACCTCCGCAGTCATCAAAACTTCCCGCATCGACCTGGTCCAATAAAATCATCGCCTGTTTGTTTTCGGACATGGTAACTTCGATGGAATCCTTACAACGGACCACCAAACCTTCGCAGGAACGGCAGCAATCTTCCACCGTCAGCGTCGAACGGCACATGGCCTGATTGCCGGCTCCATCTTCCACCATCAATTCGATGTCGTAAATTCCTGCCAGCAAAGGCAGATCAAACAAATGTCCTTCCCGCTCAGCCAGGGTATCACCACCCTGAATGACCCGGTAATGGAAATGCAGGTTTTCGGCAACGGTTGTTTCATCCATGCCCAATCCCAGCAATAATGCCGTATCGGACAGGCACACTTCCGGATCGGTGCAGATCACATATTCCTGAGACGCACAAATCAGCATGGGAGGAATGGAATCGGGGCAAGGATTCAATGGAGTGCACGGCTGGCACAGTGAATCTTTATTCTGGATCAGAACCACAACTGCTGAAGTGTCAACCATTCCATTGCTCCTGATTAAATAAACCGGAGTGACCAAAGGACTTGGGTCGGAACAACTCAATGAATGGAGATTGATGACCGAGTCGGCTGAAAAAGATGGAACGGCTCCGGCTGAGCACCCGGTCCGGGCGTCGGCGATGAGTGAATCGAGGATCAGCGTCGCCTGACCATTTTCAGATAAATCGATGGCAAAGGTATCTTTCCACTGAAAAGAAGCCGGGTCACAGTCCGTAACGATCAGCACGGCTGAACAGGCATCCTGGTTGCCTCCGCCATCACTGACATAAAACTCAATCCGGTAGGTTCCAGGAAGCAAAGGTAAATTAACAACCTGACCGGAGGGATCCGCCAACATCACCGAATCGGTCCAAATCTCATAGTGATATCGCAAAGATGTCGAATCGTTGTCGGTTGCCGAACCAAGCCATAATGCGCTGTCCGTAAGACAAAGCAAGGGATTCACGCATAACCGGAATGTATCGGCCGCACAGGACAAGACCGGAGCCGTCGTATCGGGACTGAGCAATTCAATGCGTTGAAGGTATTCCATGATTCCATCGCCATTGTCCTTCAAATTTCGCGGAACCTGGCGGGTGGCACTCGCAACCAGGCGGTCATCAACGATGATATCAGGTCCATTGGCAGAAGCATTACCTAAATGGGTGTCGTTGATCAACCACCGGCGGAGGACATACTTTTTACTCCCGGATACGAAGGTTTCATCTTCGTGTTGAATGCGGAGTGATTCGATGTCATCGTCTTTGGTAACCACGGTTTCCTGCAGTTCATCCAGTGAATTAACGAATGTGTCTGCCGGGAAAATGGCCTCAAAGTCTGAACGGGGCACCAAAATGACTTTTTGAGTGGCAGTCTTGGTGTGGTTGCAACCATCTTTTGCCGTCCAGGTCCTGGTGTAGACGGTCGTGGTTCCCTCAACGGAGTTGGTGGTTTTTGACGTCAAACCAATGGAACTGCAACCGTTCGTAATCTGCGGGTCCGTAAATTGTGCATTGGGCTGAACGGTCCTGCCGTTGTAATAATCAAGAACCAGCCAGGATGGACAGTACACCGGTACCGGAGGTAAATCACTGATGCCCTCCAGCCCCCAATCCGGGATGGATAGGAATTGATTGTAGCCGTATTCGGTCGAGAAAACGGCATCGCTTCCTGCATCGCAGTCAAGGGCTTCAGCATATCCATCCGTTGACAAGTCCACCCGCAAACCGGCAGTTTGTAAGGTGCCATCGGATGGCGTGCCATCGGCGAAGATCTCTACATTTCCCGCTGCTTTCAGATCCCAGTTGGCCTGTGAGGTAAATGTCCAGGTGGAGGTGCAACTGCCATAACCGGCGGTATAGGGCGATTGTGCACTCACCCACTGCCAGTTTTTCATCGAACTGATGGTCTTGCTGTCGACGCCATTCTGTGCAAGCCGGTTGTAGATCGAACTCATGGTCGTGTGGCAGAAATCAATGGAGGCTTTGTTGCTGGCGGATTTGTTGCAGACAATGTCAGGCCGGTCATGATCAACCTCCAGATAGTGATCGGCATAGTGACAAAAATAATCCGGATAAGCCGTGATGCAGAACCAGGAGTGGTCACTTCCCGGAAAGCTGGCCTGGGCTTTGGTGGTCATACCACAAGCCGGAAAAGCGCGCAATTCGAGTTTTACACTGCCACAGGATTGGACATCGACGTAATCATCAAAAACAAACAAGTTGATCCACGATTCCACCAATTCCTCATACGTACTTTGTTTCTGCTTATACAGGCTGGTGCCAAGACAGGATTTAAGGTAATTGGTCCAATAGTCACGGTAGTAAGATACCGAGTCCGACTGGGCGATGGCTACGTGGATCAAGCTGCAACAATTGTCGCTGCTGCCATTATTGAGGTCTTTGGCGTAGACCCTGCTTGCACATCCGTCCAATGATTTTTGTTGACTGGGTTTACATTTGGCGACCGGTGGGGTCAGGTCAAAGACATCGAGTATAAATGAAGTTTTAGCCACGCGTTTGCATTTATCTTCAAGCACGTACCACACTTCATAGTGACCCGGTTCGACCCATACCTGAACCCCGTTTAGATCGAGATCACCTTGTTGGATTTTGGTGGTCGTGCCGTAGTGATCATCATTTACGCGGAGGATTTCGTAATTGGACTTGGCATAGGCAGATTTACCTCCTATGCAAGCCGATTTAACTTCCGGCCAGGCCAGTTGAACCGAAGCCTTGCAATCGCTGGCACTGGTTGCCACTGTGATGTCTTTGGGTTTGACCAATTGAGGTCCGTAATTATCCTTGATGTAGATCCACTGGGTACAATGCCGCTCTTCTCGGGTGCACCAATCGATGACCGTCCATTCACGGCGGATCTTGTATCCGTATCCGCAATCAGCGATGACAAAATCGGTGTAATCGACGGCGAGGTGACAGGCGCCGTCATGATCCCACAGGTATGATAGTTGTCCCTTGCTATTGCGAATAGCGGGCGGGTCGACCAAACCGGTACTTTGTTTGGTCTCCTTATTGACAATGGGTTTGGGGTGGGCATATCCATCTTTATCGAGGGTTACATAAGTTGGATCCTGGAGCACGTATTTCCCGCCTACTTTAAGGTCACAAGCCAGCGTTTTATCGCTGGGACAAACCAGGGTGGAAAAATCCGGACGGGTAAGGTAGATCATTTGGGTGTCGTTGCGGAAATTGCCCCAGGGATCCGAGATCCGCACATAACGTGAATACAATCCTTCGTAGGTACTGCCACAAGGAAAATAGTCCAGGTCATAGCCCCGCTGGGTAACCAGGAGGGTATAACCACAGGCATCGGTTAAATTCGATAAATCGGGATAGGGATCAAAGCAGGCAATGGTCACATCGGCCAGCCGGTTCGTCGGAGGATATTTGTCCTCAATTTTTACTTTTCCCTCACAGCGATTGTTGGAGGAAGTATCAATGACGGCGTAATCGAGGGTTTTGCCGATATAACTTTTGGTTACCATGTTACCTATGATGGTATTGCCACTCTTTAGTTCGATGGTATACAGATAAAAGCAGGCCGGATTTCCTGTAAGTACATCGGCAGGAACGACCGTGCGCTGGCAGGCAGAATCAAGGGAGATATTTACCAGATCATGGCAGGACAAGGTGCATCCCTGTGCCTGGGCTTTGGTCAAACCGAATAGGGTAAACAACAAGGGAACAAGGTAGATACGTATCATGGTTATCATTCTATAGGACTGAGACGAAGATAGAAGAAAAAAGTCCACCTAATGCAATGGGAGGCGGGAGATAACATATTTAACAATTCGTTGATTTGTACCTCCCTGGATCTAAAAAAAGTATGTAACTGAAAAAAAACCATGAAAAGCCATCCAATTTATGGAATTCCGAAACCGTTAAATATTTGGCGGGACACTTCAGTTAAACCAACGGGTTTTGAAGTACAGCCAAAAACAACAATAAAATTCCGCCTTTAACCGCCAATACCATCCGGCCTTGACATAAGGTACTGGTATACAAATAGTTACAGCTTGCTAATTGCATGGAATAAACGTACCTTTGCGCCGGATTTTGAAATCATATTTTTAACCGCTTATTTAAACCTGTAAACTATGTTGAAGAAGCAATATCTCAAAGCAAAAAAAACCTGCAAGGTAACCTTTACCTTACCGAAGGAAGCTGCCAATGAAGCCAAAGAAGTGCGTGTTGTTGGTGAGTTCAGTGACTGGAATTGGGAGACCAGCCCGGTCATGAAAGCTTCCGGAAAAGAATACCAGACGGTCATCGAGTTGGCCCTGGGTCGTAAATACGAATTCCGTTACATGCTGGACAACCAGAAATGGGAAAACGACTGGTCAGCCGATGATTATGTGCCGTCTCCTTATGCTGGTGTATACAATTCGGTTTTGAATCTGGAAATCGTGGAAGCGGCTCCCAAAGCAAAAGCAACCACTGCCAAGGCAAAGACGACGCCAGCTAAAGGAAAAGCCACCACCGCTTCCAAGGCCGAAGAAGTAAAACCAAGTGCGGCTCCGGTGAAAGTTAAAGCGGCTGCCAAGACACCTGCAAAAAAAGCGGCCGTCAAAGCTGAAAAAGAAGATTTGACCAAAATCGAAGGCGTTGGTCCGAAAATTGCCGAATTATTACAAAAAGACGGCATTTCCACCTTTGCACAATTGGGTAAAGCCGATGTGAAAGTGCTGAAAGGCATTATGGAAAAAGCCGGATCCCGCTATAAAATGCATGATCCTACCACCTGGCCCCAGCAGGCCAAACTGGCTGCTGCCGGCAAATGGGACGAATTGAAAAAATTACAGGATGGTCTGAAAGGAGGCAAGAAAGCCTAATCATCCTACAAAACCTGTCCAAAATAAAAAAAGGAGTAGACCCGTTGGTTTACTCCTTTTTGTTTACTTGTTTCTTGGGATGGCCTATCTCGTTAGCAGTACTAAATCATTAGATTTTCACTGTGTTCTGGGATAAAGCGATCCACATATCTCAGCTAAAAATGCCGCAGGTGGGAGTCGAACCCACACATCCTTGCGAATACACGCCCCTGAAACGTGCGCGTCTACCAATTCCGCCACTGCGGCTTAAGATTGGAAAAAAAGAACGATTCGTCTCTGAGACTGATTTATACAAGTGAGAGCAAAAATATCAAATTATTCATACTGTCCCACTTGATGTATAGATTTTTTTCTCAATTGTGTGGGTAAAACCCTATGGCTTACTGGATGTTATAACATTTGTGTTAAACCACTGATGTTTTACCATTTGGACCTTAATGTTTTCCATAAAGGGTAACCTTGGCCCGGCGGCCTTCCGTATTTGTCGACTGGTAATAAAATACCACCCGCCGAATGATCCGGTCACCTCCCCGCAGGTCTAAAACCCGGGTTTCACCACCTGCAGGTAGGTGTTGACGCACATTGAGTTCTTCCGGCTTGCCCCGGCGGTAGTGTACCACGATATGATCCACTTCGATCGGACCGTCTTCAACCATTAGTTTAAGTGCCCGAAAAGTCCCTTCCCGGCCGGTCACCACGATTTCATCGTAATCCTGCTTAAAGGTCACTTTCCGTGAGCCTAACTTCTCCCAGGGGCCCGGTTGGGCCTGAGCGTTGAAGGAAAGAATTACTGCAAACAACATGGTGAGCATCATAGCCATTGATTTCATGGTATCTTATTTTTTAATTCAAAATTTTACCTCTTCCGAAGATAGGTTAAAGAATAGATACCGAAATCAGGCCAAAGTTTAATGAATGGCCATTAATAGGGGTAAAAATGCGGGCATGGAGTTCAGGGCAAGGTAATGGATTGGGCTTTTCCGATGTATTCCTGCACATAGTCCGGCAACCGTTCCAAAACCGTGTCGATGTACCAATCACGTTCCTTATTCCCTTCTTTAATGCGAATAAAATACCCGCCCTGGTCATGGGCATCCGGCATCCCCAGGCGCTCCGGTTCTTCCCACATCGCTTCCGGAAAATCTTCCCACAGCACCAACGCTTTCTGATAGGAGGAGTCCGGTAACGGGGTCTCCTGGAATTTAAGATTATCCGGGTCAAGCCGGGCAAGGTCATCCATGTATAAATTCGTCGAGGTCAGTTTAAAGAGGGTAACACATTCACCGGCACAATAACCGTGGTAAACGCCGTAAATGAAAAAATCACCCTTCATGAAGTTGGGTTGGTCCTTGGAACATGTCCATCCAAGGGTAACCAGTAAGGTTATAAGTAAGTATCGCATAGGTATTCCACAGATTTCTATATTAAGAACGGATAAATCCACCTGTCTGGTTGGGTGGATGGCCAAATAAATGCCTTACATTCCGGTAATTGTCCATCGGAAACCAAAGGTGGGAACAAAAGCGAAGGGAGGTGTTGCAAATTCAGAAAAAAACCTAAATTTGTCCTCCCAAGCTGCCGCGCCTCACTTGCCGAAGTGGCGGAACTGGTAGACGCGCTGGACTCAAAATCCAGTGATAGCAATATCGTGTGGGTTCGAGTCCCACCTTCGGTACAAACAGGTTCTTACTGGCTTAATGCTCGTGAGGACCTTTTTTTATACCCAGGTTAAAACCTGGGCTTG
>JAGQXC010000055.1 GCA_020436785.1 Saprospiraceae bacterium
GGCCACCCATGCCGAACGCTACTTACTGACTTATATCAATGCCCGGCACAATGTAGCCCCAAATCCTCCACCGGTTGAGAGTTTTCAACCAGGATTAAATATCAACGAATACCTGCGTTATGCGGACTCCGTATGGGATATGCGACGCATCAACAACATCAACCAACATTTTGTCACGGCTTTTTTAGGTTATTACCTGAAAGGTTTGCCGTACCAGGATTATCTGGATTTAAGTCCCGATGCCAATCAGGAGATCTGGAAAGGATTCAAGCCCAGGACCTCGGTAGGGTTAAAGTGGGCCCATCAACCGGCTAAGTAACCGCAACGGATCACCCCTATTTGATCCATATCATTTGACTTTTAAGGCCACAAATGAGTGGGGAGGTAAATGGATTTGAAAGGCATATTGCTCGGGTGAAAGCATCCGTCCCCAAAACCTGACTTCCGGGATGACTGTCCTTTCCAGCACCTTTGAGGTAACCAGATCAATCAGTTGCTCTGGCTTTTCGGACGTGATTACTTTCACGTCAACCGGTTGATCGTTAAATGATTCAACTATCATGGTCTGATTGTCATATAAAAACAATGCCACTTGCGAAGTTCCTTGCAACTGAAATGACATGGACTGCGTGAGTGTTTGCCTGATCAGATTTAACACCTCTGCAGGTAAATCGTACAGGTCGCGGTAATTATCAGGAATGGTCAGTACATAGAGGTTGCCCTCCCCATAGGAACCGCGATGAAGCAACGGCCACCCCAACCCATTTCCCATGGCCGAAATGATCTCCCAACTGTCATTTGTGTAATATTCCAACTGCGGGATCAGAATGTCTTTATCTCCTGGTACAGTCCGGAACCGCATGAGGTAATCATGCACCAGGGCTTTCCGGTCGGTATAGGTAATGTCAACGATTTGATCAAGGCCCCGCTTTTGAAGTACCCGCACCAAACCGGAGGTAATGACGACATCGTGACCAGACTGAAGTTGCCGGTCCATTTTCCGGAGGATTTCAGAATCTTCCGCCGCCTGTTCTGTCAGAAGGACCATCGGCTCATTATCAGGAAACTCCGGAACGATCGCCACCGGCAATCCGATCATCCCTAGGTAAGACTCCAGAAAATCTTCACCGTCAGCGTGGAAGGGCCGGTAACTTTTTAAGCCCACCGGGTTACCCAACTGAGGGATAACGGGCGAGATGGCATTTAATGCATGCTGAGCCGCACTGGCCATTGACTTTTTAATGGTCTCAAATCCGGGGTAGTTGAAACTTGTTTCCTGATTGCTCCAGGGAGCGATCATCGTTCGCCGTATTGGACTAGCCATCGCCGAATACTCAAAAAGGGTCATTTCCGGCGCTTTGGCAAAGAGGGTCAGCCAGATCTGTTCGGCATAGCGGTCAAAGGTAGGGCTGCCGTAGGTATCCACCCACCCTCCTCCGTTGTGGCCCGGCTTCAGTGCCTCCAGATACCTGAACAATTGATAGCCCAGATAAGGTTGTAAATGTTGATTGCTGTGGATGGCATCGCGTGTTTCGGTTCCGGTATACAAGCCGTCAAAGAGGGCCGGTTCGGTCTCCAGATTAAATCCCAGTTCATGGAAATGGGCATACCAATTGGGGTACTTGACCACCACCTTGACGTGGGGATTGATTGCTTTGGCTGGGGCTAGGATGACATTTTTAGCTACGTCTGTCATCATCTTCAGCCGGTAGGCGTCCCAGGTCAGATCCCCTTTCTTCCGGATACAAACATTGCATTTACAACTGGTAAAGAAAAAATCATCCAGGATGATTTCATCGAAGAGTGAGGCACACCGTTCGACGATGTCCTGCGCCATTTTCAGATGTTCGGGCTGTGAGTAACAAAAGGTTTCAAAGTTATTGCTTTCATCAATGGTGAACGTGATGCCACCGGCAACTTCGATCCCTTGTTTTTTAAAGAAGTCAATAACCAACTGCATTTTCTCCGGTTCGATAAAAAGCTGATCACGGTGAATCTCCAGGTAAATTTTATCCACCTCCAGTTGGGAAGAAATGGTTGCCCAGGTCTGATGCAACCAGGACGTATCTTCCATATTCCGTACTTCCATGGCCCGCGTATAAATGGAGACCTTATATGGCGACTGTGATTTAACCGGAATAACTGTCGCAATGAATACAACTCCCAGGATAAGCAAAAACTGTTTCACGGTCCTCTAGATTTTATCTCCAATCAAAATACAAATTTTACCTGCCTTCCAGGATCCGGCACCTACATGGCGACGCAGAAAACAGCTAATTTCCAGCCATTCACAGCCTGATCATCGACATCTTGCAGAAACCTAAAATTCAGTAACTTGCTGAAAAGCCAACCTCTGCCATGAAAAAGCACCCGTATCGCGTTATAATTTTCCTGCCACTCCTTTTCCTGTCGAGTCTGCATGCTCAAACCAAATTGCTCCGACAACCGGATATCAGTTCCGACCACATCACGTTTGTCTACGCCAATGATATCTGGATTGCCAATCGGGATGGAAGCGACGTCCGAAGATTGACTTCATTCTCGGGCCAGGAGTTGCATCCTCGTTTTTCAC
>JAGQXC010000056.1 GCA_020436785.1 Saprospiraceae bacterium
GTTCCTACCACCTGGCTGGGTCAACCCACCATCTGGGCATCCGGTTGGCTATCCGGGAATGGATCAAGCCGAAGATCTAGAGCAGGAAGCTGAGATTTAAAGGAAGGATTTAATTCGGTATAAAGCTCACTCCGGTCAACCAGGATTAATTTAACAATCCCCATTTAGGGCAAATGAAATTTGATAAACATTTTCCAACGGAGCGACTGAGACCCTACATCAAATATTTTGTGGTTTCAGAGAATGAGGTGGAAAGCGAGTACAAAGTTTTTCCTTCTTTGGGGTTGGTGATCGGTTTTCAATATAAAGGACAGCTTGCTGCGATAACAAACAATTCTGAAAACAAATTGACATCCGCAGGAATTTCAGGAATTTCTAACAGCTTTAAAATATTTAAAAATTCAGCTGACATCGGGACGGTATTGGTTTTCTTTACGGAATTGGGGTTTGCTCACTTTGCTTCACATCCTGCGCATGAACTTTTTAATTTAAGCCTTTCTCTGGACTACGTATTTGAAAAAGACAGGGTGAACGAAGTTCAAGAGAAATTAGGATTAGCTAATACCGATAAACAAAAGATAAAAGTAATCGAGCAATTTTTGCTTGCACAGCTTAGAGAGATCGAAAATGATAAATTAATCGTTGAAGCAGTTAAACGTATTCACCAATCCAGAGGAACCATACAAATTAAGGAATTAATTGGGAAATTATATATCAGCCAAAGTGCTTTTGAAAAAAGATTTAGAAAAATGGTGGGAACAACAGCAAAGAAATTTGCTTCAATTGTCCGTTTCAATGCTTTGCTTGAAGATATGAATGGAACTAAAACACTGACGGAGATTTGTTACAATTATAATTTTTTTGACCAGGCGCATTTCATCAGGGACTTCAAACAATTTACCGGAGAAACACCGGAAAATTTTAAACGTTTCTTTGTAGATAAACGATTTTTTACAATGTCAAGGATTAGCTAGGTTGCACTTTTGCTACTGTAATTATAAAGTACCAGCATGGAAGGTTGTAAAATTAGTCCATCTTTATCGTTGGTTACGCTTTATGATGGCATGTAATCCATAATATTTCAAAAGTGTAAAGATGTTTTCCGTAGAACAAATCAAAGAGGCCCACAGCAAAGTCAAGTCGGGTGCGGACTTTCCTGCCTACATTAAAGAAATCAAATCTTTGGGGGTTACTCATTATGAAACCTATGTAGCAGACGGGCATATTGATTATCATGGAGGAAGTGGTTATACCGCTAAAGTTCCTGCAAAGTATGATGCGTTGGTGATTGCTGACACGGCAAGTAAGGAAGAATTTATTGAGGAATTAAAAGCGCACCAGCAGGGAAAGACAGATTTTCTGACTTTCATTACAAGGTGTGCAAAATTTGGCATTGAAAAATGGTCGATCAGTATGGACAAGATGACCTGCACCTACTTTAATAAAGCAGGAAATGTGATACTTGTAGAAGCGATACCTCAATAGAATTTACAAGAACCTAATAGGGGACCCCAATAGTATCCCCTGGTGCTACTTTCCATGTTTCTTATGGTTTAGTATTATCCCTGAAATCACTAGGTTTGCAACATGCAGCCTCGAGTATTGATTACCGATGACGTTCATCCTTACCTGATCGAAGGATTGACCGGCCTGGGTTACGCAGTGGATGACTACCCCCGGATCTCTATGGATGAGACCCTTCAACGTATCCGGCCTTATACCGGATTGATCGTCAACAGCAAAATACGGGTCGATGACCGGTTGTTGGATCAGGCTCCCCATTTGGAATGGGTGGGCCGTCTCGGGTCCGGCCTCGACATTTTCGATCTGCCGTCCTGTGCAGGGCATAAGGTTGCAGTGATCAATTCACCGGAAGGGAATGCCAATGCTGTGGCCGAACATGCACTGGGGATGTTGCTGGCTTTGCAAAACAACTTGCTGCGTGCCGACCGCGAGGTCCGTCAATTTGACTGGAACCGGGAGGACAACCGGGGGATGGAATTGGCCGGGAAGCGCATGGGCATCTATGGCTTTGGCAACAATGGCAGCCA
>JAGQXC010000463.1 GCA_020436785.1 Saprospiraceae bacterium
AGGCTCTAAAGGTGTTAAATACATTCTGAAAGATAACATAGGCCGTGAAGTTGGACCCTTTGAAGGAGGGATCCGGGATTCAGCAGCCATTTCCGGAGCCGATTTAATATCTACCCTGGACATCAACTTGCAGGTATATGCCGAGCAACTGATGGCCAACAAAGTGGGTGCTGTGACCGCCATAGAACCGAATACCGGAGAGATCCTGGCGATGGTCAGTTCACCCAGCTACGATCCCAATCTGCTCACCATCAATCAAAATCGTGGGGCATACTATGCGGCTCTGGCCCAGGATTCCTTGAAGCCTTTGTTTGACCGCACCGTGTTGGCCCAATATCCACCGGGATCTATTTTCAAGACCGTCGTAGGCCTGATCTCCTTACAGGAAGGGGTAACCACACCCGGTCGCAGCATCCGCTGTAATGGAGGTTTCCTGAATGCCCCCGGAGACTTTCGTAAATGCCACCATCACCCCCCCGCGACGAACATCTCGATTGCGCTGCAATACAGCTGTAATGCCTATTTTTTCACACTTTTTAAAGATCTGGTGAATAAATACGGATTTCGGGATGTGGAAAATGGTGTGGATAATTTTTACACCTACCTTTCCAATTTTGGGTTCGGCCAAAAATTAACTTCCGAGATCGATTATGAATCGACCGGTTTTATCCCCAATGCCGCTTATTACGACAATGTTTATAAAAACAGTCCCTGGTATGCAACCACCATCGTGTCGGTGGGGATTGGCCAGGGCGAACTTTCCATGACCACCCTGCAGATGGCTAACCTGGCGTCCATTCTGTCCAACCGGGGATTTTATATTCAACCGCACCTCCTGAAAAGCATTCGCGGACAATCGGCCTTGCCCGATCCCAACTTTAATCGCAAAAAACTGGTCCGCATCGATCCCATCCATTTCAGCCCCATCATCGATGGGATGGCGGCGGTGGTCACCTCGGGAACGGCCCGGCTGGCTCAGGTGCCCGGTCAGGAAATCTGTGGCAAAACAGGTACCGTGCAAAATCCGCATGGCGAAGACCATTCGGTATTTATCGCCTTTGCGCCCCGTGAAAATCCTAAAATTGCCCTGGCCGTCTACGTTGAAAATGCCGGTGGTGGCGGCCGAACTGCCGCTCCGGTAGCCGGCTTGCTGATCGAACGATTTCTCAATGATACCATATCCGCTCAGAAAAAACCGCTCGAAGATCTGATCCTGAAAACCGATCTGATCCATAAAAATCCCCGCTCATGATGATCTCAGCGATTGCTGCCATGAGCAGAAATCGAGCCATTGGCGTAGACAATGACTTGCCCTGGCACATGCCGGAAGACTTCAAGTTCTTTAAACGGATGACCAAAGGTCATCACATTCTGATGGGTCGTCGCAATTTCAACAGCCTCGACAATCGTCCCTTAAAACATCGTACCAACATTGTGCTAACCCGCAATCCGTTTTTTATTGCTACGGGAATCGTGGTGGTACACAGTCTGGAAGAAGGCATTGCCTTCGCCGAAGCCGATGGGGAGGAAGAATTGTTTATCATCGGAGGAGAGGAGGTCTACCGCCTGGCCCTGCCTTATTGCGACCGGCTATACCTCACTGAAATTGATGTAGATGTTCCGGATGCCGATGCCTTCTTTCCCGAATTTGATCATACCGAATGGAAAGAATCCCGCCGGGACCAACATTCTGCCGATGATCGCAATCCATATGACTATACTTTTGTAACTTATGAACGGTTATGAAAGAAGAATTACTCCACTATGCCTGGCGCACCCGGCAA
>JAGQXC010000464.1 GCA_020436785.1 Saprospiraceae bacterium
AGGCTCTAAAGGTGTTAAATACATTCTGAAAGATAACATAGGCCGTGAAGTTGGACCCTTTGAAGGAGGGATCCGGGATTCAGCAGCCATTTCCGGAGCCGATTTAATATCTACCCTGGACATCAACCTGCAGGTATATGCCGAACAACTGATGGCCAACAAAGTGGGTGCTGTGACCGCCATAGAACCGAATACCGGAGAGATCCTGGCGATGGTCAGTTCACCCAGCTACGATCCCAATCTGCTCACCATCAATCAAAACCGTGGGGCTTACTATGCCGACCTGGCCCAGGATTCCTTGAAGCCTTTGTTTGACCGTACCGTGCTGGCCCAATATCCTCCGGGGTCCATCTTCAAGACCGTTGTGGGCCTGATCTCTTTACAGGAAGGGGTAACCACACCCGGTCGTAGCATCCGCTGTAGCGGGGGTTTCCTGAATGCACCGGGAGACTTTCGTAAATGCCATCATCACCCTCCCGCAACGAACATATCGATTGCACTTCAATACAGCTGCAACGCCTATTTTTTCACTCTCTTTAAAGATCTGGTGAATAAATACGGGTTTCGGGATGTGGAAAATGGTGTGGATAATTTTTACACCTACCTTTCCAATTTTGGGTTCGGCCAAAAATTAACGTCCGAGATCGATTATGAATCGACCGGGTTTATCCCAAATGCCGCCTATTACGACAATGTATATAAAAACAGTCCCTGGTATGCAACCACCATTGTGTCCGTGGGAATTGGCCAGGGAGAACTCTCCATGACCACCCTGCAGATGGCCAACCTGGCGGCCATTCTGTCCAACCGGGGATTTTACATTCAACCGCACCTCCTGAAAAGCATTCGCGGACAATCGGCTTTGCCCGATCCCAACTTTAATCGCAAAAAGCTGGTCCGCATCGATCCCATCCATTTCAGTCCCATCATTGATGGGATGGCGGCGGTGGTCACCTCAGGAACGGCCCGGCTGGCTCAGGTGCCCGGTCATGAAATCTGTGGCAAAACAGGCACCGTGCAAAATCCGCATGGTGAAGACCATTCGGTATTTATCGCCTTTGCACCTCGAGAAAATCCCAAAATTGCCCTGGCCGTCTACGTCGAAAATGCTGGTGGTGGCGGACGAACTGCCGCTCCCGTAGCCGGTTTGTTGATCGAGCGATTTCTCAACGACACCATATCGACCCAGAAAAAACCGCTCGAAGATCTGATCCTGAAAACCGATCTGATCCATAAAAATCCCCGCTCATGATGATCTCGGCAATTGCTGCCATGAGCAGGAATCGCGCCATTGGCGTAGACAATGACTTGCCCTGGCACATGCCGGAAGACTTCAAGTTCTTTAAACGAATGACCAAAGGTCATCACATTCTGATGGGTCGTCGCAATTTCAACAGCCTCGACAATCGTCCCTTAAAACATCGTACCAACATGGTATTGACCCGCAATCCGTTCTTTATTGCTACGGGAATCGTGGTGGTACATAGTCTGGAAGAAGGCATCGCTTTCGCCGAAGCCGATGGTGAGGAAGAATTGTTCATTATTGGTGGCGAAGAGATCTACCGCCTGGCCCTGCCTTATTGCGACCGGTTATACCTCACCGAAATTGATGTTGATGTTCCGGATGCCGATGCTTTTTTTCCTGAATTTGATCATTCCGAATGGAAAGAATCCCGCCGGGACCAACATTCTGCCGATGATCGCAATCCATATGACTATACTTTTGTAACTTATGAACGGTTATGAAAGAAGAATTACTCCACTATGCCTGGCGCACCCGGCAA
>JAGQXC010000465.1 GCA_020436785.1 Saprospiraceae bacterium
ATACCCAATATCAGGGATTGTACGAATGGGGGCAATCCCCCGAACATCAACGGCAGCTTTGGCTGGGAAGACGACCTCCCTTACCGCCTGAACACCACCTGCAGGCAGGCCATGGGGGACTGACACCTCAACAAAACCAGTTGGTACAGCAAGTCCTGGATGCCAGGGAATACATGTTGGTATGGGGGCCACCCGGCACCGGTAAGACCAGCACCTTGTTAAAGGCCGTATGTGAGGCCTATCTGGAAGCCGGCGGATTTAGGCTCCTGTTGCTGGCTTATACCAACCGGGCGGTGGATGAAATGTGTGCCGCAATAAATGCCATCGCAGGAGACATCAGGACCCAATATTTTCGGATAGGATCCCGCTATGCAACCCATCCGGAATTCCGGGATCAGTTGCTGGATCAAAAGATTGAAAAGATCGATTCCCGCCAGGATTTGTTAGCCTGGTTGCGCACCCAACGCATTGTGGTAGGCACGGTGGCTTCATTGCAAAGCAAAAGGGAGATTTTTGAACTGGTGGATTTCCAGGTGGCTCTGGTCGATGAAGCCAGTCAGATCCTGGATCCCTATCTGCTGGGGATCATGACAAAAGTACCCAAGTGGGTGCTGATCGGCGATCACCAGCAATTGCCGGCCGTGGTGGTTCAGCCGGTACAGGACAGCCGGATCAATGATCCCGTACTGAAGGAGTTGGAAATTCGCAATTTGCGGGATTCGCTGTTTGAGCGTTTGTACCGCCGGGCCACCCGATCGGGGTGGACCTGGGCTTTTGCCCAATTGCGACAACAAGGGCGGATGCACCGGGATGTTATGGCATTTCCCAGTGCCTATTTTTACCAGAATACCCTGGAGTTGCTGGAGGTCACCGACCATCTGACCTCGCGGCTTACCGGAGCCATTCCCTGGCAGGCACCGGCGTTGGCCGGACCCTTGCCGGAAGCCCTGGCCTCCCAGAGGATGCTTTACCTGCCCACTCCGGTGGACCAGGAGGATCACCAAAAGACCAACCGGTATGAAGCGATGGCCACTCGCTTGTGTGTGGAAGCTTACAAAAGGTTATTTCAACACAACTTCCGACCCTGGGATGATGAAGCGACGCTGGGAATAATTACCCCTTACCGGGCGCAGATAGCAGTGATCCGCAGGGAGTTGGATGAGTCAGGTTACTCGGCCATGCCAATTACCATCGATACGGTTGAAAGGTACCAGGGCGGTGCTCGGGATATTGTCATTATCTCTCTGTGCACCAATCATTTACGGCAATTGCAATCCCTGGTTTCGATGTCTGAGGAAGGCGTTGACCGTAAATTAAACGTGGCTCTGACCAGGGCCAGGGAGCAGGTTGTTCTGATCGGGAACCGGGAGATACTGCAGGAAAATGAAGTTTATGCAGCTCTTCTGGATCAATGTTTTACTCTGAAATTGGCATTGGGTGATGTTGATCACGGACAGACCGTTTAGGCGGGACGTATCTTTGAATCCAATTAACAATCATTGCTAGATCTATGAAACAAGAACAATTATCTAAAGGAACCGTCATCGATGTAAGAGAACCATTTGAGTTTTTCTTTGGACACGTCAAAGGGTCAATCAACATACCGCTTGGCAGTGTGACTGCCAAGCTGGATGAATTGAAACAAATGCAGAAGCCGCTTATTTTCATTTGTGCTTCCGGCAACCGCAGCGGTCAGGCTGTGGCATTCCTGAAAAATCAGGGTTGGAAGGACGTCCATAACGGAGGCGGCTGGAGAGAATTCCAGCAGCGTGAGGCTGCCTGATCCTGGATCCTTACCTTGTATAACATACATCCCGGCCCTTCGCAAGTGCCGGGATTTTTTTTGCGTGGACTTTGGAAAATGAAACAGCCGGAAGCCGATCTGCATGAAATAAATCGGGGCTTACCTCATTATTTTTCGGAAATTGGTATCCTAATGACACATCAATGGCATCAAACCCATCGCTATTTCGTAGCATCTTGCGGGCCGGATTAATTGCGGGTACTCTTGACATTTCTGCGGCAATCATCCAGTACCTGATTGTCACAGGTAATAATCCTGTCCGGATACTCCGCTACATCGCCGGTGCCATTTTCCCTCCGGAATTGGTCAGTAATAATCCACTGATGCCCGTTGTCGGCTTGTTGATGCATTATAGCATTGCGATGACATATACCATTTTTTATTTTATGATTTTTCCGGTTATCCGACCGGTCGCAAAACATTGGATTCTTTCCGGAGCTGTGTACGGGCTGATGGTGTGGGTTGTGATGAACCTGGTGATGGTTCCGATGACCCGGATTGGGCACCGCCCCTTCCATCTCGTCAATTCGTTGGTAGGAGCTGGCATTCTCGTAGTTTGCATCGGTATACCCATCGCTTATTATGCCAACCGGCATGATCAGAATACGGCTGTCTCACCTGATTCCAAGGGTTTAACCGGTAATCAATAACCAAATTTGGGTGGTGAAAAAGCAGACAACCAGACCTAATACGATGGGCAGGAAGGTTGAAACCAAGGTCCACTTCCAACTGTGTGTCTCTTTAAAGATGGTATAAATGGTGGTCGAGCAAGGATTGTGTAACAGGCTGAATAACATCAGGTTGATGCCGGTTAACAGGGTCCACCCACCAGCCCGGAGAATGGTTTCTGTGCCCTGGATCGAAGTGGTATCGAACATCACGCCGGCACCTTCTCCGACGCCTTGCAGGCCGGTTTGTAAAACCGTAAGCATCAGGACAGTGGGGATTACAATTTCATTGGCCGGGATAGCAATAATGTAAGCCAGAATGATGACTCCGTTCAGCCCAAACACCAATCCGAAAGGATTGGACCAACGGATAAAATGTTCGGCAATGCTTAATCCGTTGACGTGGATGTTGGCGACCAGCCAGATAACAATTCCAGCCGGCAGAGCAAAAACAATGGCACGCCACAATACAAAGATCGTGCGATCGATCAGCGATGTATACAATGTTTGCAGGATCCGGGGTGGACGGTAGGGAGGCAATTCCAGGCTAAACGCCGAGGCTTCTCCGCGCAGGATGGACTTACTCAGGCCCCAGGAGACCGCTAAGCTGAATCCAATTCCAAGCACAGCGATGGCTACGACCGCACCAGCCGAAACAATGCCGGCTAGATAGGCGGGTACGGCACCACCGATAAATATGGTGGCGATGAGAATCTGGGTTGGCCAACGACCGTTACAAAGGGAAAAGTTATTGGTAATTATTGCGATTAGTCGTTCACGCGGACTATCGATGACGCGGGTAGCGATCACTCCGGCTGCATTGCAGCCAAAACCCATTGATAAGGTTAGCGCTTGTTTGCCGTGGGCGCCGGCTTTGCGAAACAGATTATCCATATTGAAAGCCACGCGGGGCAGGTAACCGAAGTCCTCCAGCAAGGTGAAGAGGGGAAAAAAAATGGCCATGGGGGGCAGCATGACCGAAACCACCCAGGCCACCGCCAGATAAGCGCCGTCAATAGCTACGCCCGACAGCCAGGTGGGAGTACCTATTGAAGCGGCCGCTCCTTTCAACCAGGGGTAGATCTTACCGATAAACAGATCGGCGAGGAGACCGGATGGATAATTGGCACCGGATACGGTCAGCCAGAATACCAAAGCAAGAAGCAGGAACATGATCGGAAATCCCAACCAACGACTGGTCACAATCCGGTCGATTTTCAGGTCAAAATGTTTGGCAGGGTCCCCTTCCTGGTGAACCGATCGCTTGGCCAGATGGGATGCATCTTCATAGATGGACTCGATAATGGTATCGTGGAAATTCACACCGAGGTCCCACCGCAAATTGTTGGCCAGTGAGAGGATTTCGTTGTCTTTGTTGGTTGGAATAGTTGACTCCATGATTCTACGGTGTTAGCGATGGAAATATGGATGGACTTAAGGTTCCCAATTCGCCGGTGCGGATGGCATCAATGATGCTTTCATCGCCTTCCAGCAAGCGAAGAGCTACCCAATTCAGATTGGGTATCCCTGGAAATTGTTCAGCAAGTTTCTTGACCAAGGTGTCAATGGCATGATTCAATTTTGGTGATTTACTTTTCTTACGGCGTGGTTTACACACGTATTTACCAGAGGCAACTTCTTCGATGGCTTGGATCAACTCAGGCATGCCTTCCTTTTGCCGTGCGGCGGTGGGGATGACCGGAATGCCCAAATCTTTGGACAGGTTTCGCAAGTCAATTTCAATGTGGTTGCGCTTGGCTTCATCCATCAGGTTCAAACATAAAACGGCCCGGTCAGTGATTTCCAGAATCTGGAGGGTAAGGTTCAGATTGCGTTCTAGTCGCGTAGCGTCAGCCACAATAACCGTGACATCGGGGCGTCCAAACAGGATAAAATTTCGGGCGACATCTTCATCGGTACTGGTTGATAACAGCGAATAGGTCCCGGGTAGATCCACTACTTTATACCTTTTTTCCGCATACGAATAACCTCCCTCGGCCCGGGTTACCGTCTTGCCCGGCCAATTGCCCGTATGTTGCCGCAGACCGGTCAGGTTATTGAATACGGTACTCTTTCCCGTATTCGGATTTCCGGCAAGCGCCACCACATAGTCCACCCGGTCCATGGCGATGCCCATACGGATCAGGTGTTCCTTATGATGGACCGGACAATTTTCACATCCTGTTGGATTACTCATGTTTGTTCGTTGTCGTTCGTTTGATATAGATCAGATCCGCCTGTTGACGGCGGATGCCGACCGTGGTTCCCAGGATGCGGTAACCTCTCGGATCACCGCCGGCACTATTCAGTTCGGCCCGGATTGCTGTTCCGGGTACGAAGCCCAGGTCCATCAGCCGGCGCCGTTGCTGGCCGCGAATATTGGGAGAAAGGCTGATGATCTCGGCCGATTCACCCAGCACAAGGGACGATAGCAGTTCTTGTTTTTCCCGGATCTTCTCCTTCGTTTTCAAGGTTTCTACGGTGATGCTGGCAGCAAAGAGGGTGGTTAAAATGCATTCTTCCCCATCGGCGGCAAAGGTGATCTTTCCATCGGTTTTGTCCATCACATAGACTTGCATGCCCGGGTAGAGACCGAGGGCTGCCAGCTGTTCGTAAATCGTATGCGGCTCATCTTCCAGGTGGATGATCTGGGCGACGGTACCTTCTTCCAGGCTACTTAACGGTTGTCCCCGGTGTTGGGGCATCTCTCCTTCGATCGTGGGGATTGGGTCTCCGTGGGGATCGAAAACCGGATTGCCCATGCGGGCGGCAAGCTGATTGGCGGCACTTGGTGATAACTGATGTTCCTGCAGGTCCGCCTCGCCGTGCCATTCCATTTGATCCACCCCGGTTTCATCGGCGAGGTAGCGCTCCCAGATGCGGTGGACCCGGATGATGCGTAGCGCATAGGATCGTCCGGCGTCGGTAAGTTGCAATTCGGCTTCTCCTTCCATCGTGATCAGTCCCATGCTGCGCAGGCGGTTGAGCAATTTAGCTGTTTTGTCGGCTGAAATATGCAGGTTGCCGGCAATGCTGTTCAGGCTACACGTGACTTTTTTGTACTCACAATCAAAGAGGTATTTCAATGCATCCTCCAGCCATACCCGTTGCCGGTTAAGCCGCGAACGACGACTGAACGCCAGCAGGCCAATTTTAGGCCAAAATATTCCCGCCAGCGGGACCAACAACAGCGTGCCAAATAAAAGGGTCCATCCCGGATCGCTCAGTAATAATATGTAAGAATGACAGATCATACCTGTGTCTCGTTGCTACTTTAATTGCATTGGAAGGTTGGAAAGTTCACGAATTCATCGGATTAATGCCATTACCCCAGCAATTATTAGACAAATCTAAAAATAAATTTAGATAAGTCAAAATATTTTTTCAATCAATCATCAGTAAAGGGGTCACGACGGGTATGGCCGGTTTAAGGCACGGGCTTTCGCAGTCGGTGAATCGATGACCGGGATGATTTCAAATTCTGCATATTCCTGCCATTGGCCAGCCCATTCCCGGATCTGACTGATGGATTCCGCCTCCATCACCTGGTAACAGGTGGTCACATCTTCGTTGATCCAACTGGAGATAAAAGACACGCCGGGGGTTAATATCCGACCCGATTGATCCAGTCGCAGGTACAGATCGCGCACGCGTTCGGGATAAAATCGTTCAATGATCATAAAGGTCATGTCCTTGTATTTATCAAAATGGAAGAAGATTCATCGCCGGTGGCCGGGTCTGGCAAACCGGGTTTTTCATGGAATGGAATCCGAAGGCATCCCATTACTTCCGGCCGAGCCATTTTATTGCCTGCAAAATCATCCTATTTTGCATTTTACTGCCAAACGTCGAGGACAGAGTGGCATTCGTTTGCCCCTCATAATCGATGTCGTTGTGTCCCATATTAAAATAAATCATCCGGTACCGCCGGTTGGTCCAGACCACCGGGTAATCCCCCTCATGCCAAATCTCGTGCGGTTTTGGTCCGGTACCCAACGGAAAACTGGCCGGGTCAATCGAAGCCAGGATTTCAATGTCCGGATTATCCCTCAGGTTATTTTGCCAACGATACCATTCATTTGGCGCTGCTGTAAACGATCGGGGTAATCGTTTGGTGACCGGATGTCGGTGCGTCTCCACTTTCAGAATGGCCGATGTAGGCCGCCAGGTATTGCTTTTGTATTCTCCGCTGCCCAGGAATTCCTCATGGTACCAATCCCAATCCTGGGGGTAATCGGAGGGAGTAAGGGCAAAGGCTGCAAAATGGAAGCCCATCCAGGCCCCGCCATTTTCCATGTACTCCCGAAAGGTCAAACGTTGTGCTGTGCGTTCAGGCCGGGTATCCAGAAAAATGAGAACATCGTAGTGACCGATGGTATCGGTATTCAACCGGCTCCAGTCGCTGGTTGACCAATATTGGAAATGGTTAGCCGGGCCTTGCTGTTCAAACCAATCATTGGCTTCCCGGACAAAACTGATGTGAGCCTGATCATTCTTAGCGGTGTAAAATGCGAGGACCCGAATGCTTTCACCCGGTGCTTGCGCATTGGTCACCAGGCACAACCCGGTAAAAAGAAAGAGGTAAACGTACTTCATTTTCTAAAGATAGGATGTTACCGGACACCAGGCACGGTGCGTTCCAGGAAATCCGCACGGGTCGATATCCGGTTTCCCTTTAGTATCTTACCTGTCCAACAATCCCTTCATGAATATGCTGGTAGGCATTGGAACAGGCATTATTGTTTTATTACTCGGTTTAATCCTCACCAAACGTCTATCGGCGTTATCGGCTTTGGTACTGGTGCCGGTTGTTGGTGCCCTACTGGCCGGATTTGGAATCGATACCTTTTCTTTCGCCCTGACAGGAATTAAGAACATTGCACCGGTTGCGACCATGTTCATTTTTGCGATCATCTTTTTTGGCGTATTGACCGATGCGGGAATGTTTGATCCCATTATCCGGATGATCTTGCGCAGGGTTGGAAAAAGTCCTGCCCGGATCGCAGTTGGTTCCGCCATTCTGGCGATGCTTGTTCACCTGGATGGATCGGGAGCAGTGACTTTTCTGATTGCGATACCGGCACTGCTGCCGTTATACGACCATTTGCATATGGATAGGCGGGTATTGGCAGCCACCGTCGCACTAGGCGCCGGTACCATGAATATGGTGCCCTGGGGAGGTCCTACCATCCGGGCAGCAACGGCATTGCATGTTGAAATTACCCGGTTGTACAATCCGGTCATTGTTCCCCAACTCGCAGGCCTGGCATTTGTATTGTGGGTTGCCTACCGGTTAGGGAGAAAAGAGTCCGACCGGCTGAATCTGTCCAGGGAAGCTACAACCTCTTCCGAAGCTTTCACGCTTACATTAAACAGCGAAGAATCATCTCTCCGACGTCCCGGACGATTTTGGATCAATCTGATGCTTACCTTCGTGACCATAACGGTGTTAATATCCGGGATCATTCCTCCAGCCATGGTGTTTATGGTTGCGGCCATTTTGGCGCTGATCCTGAATTATCCGGGGTTGGCTGAGCAAAAGCAACGTATTGATGCCCACGCCAAAGCGGCCTTGTTGATGGCAAGTATTTTACTGGCAGCAGGTGTCTTTACGGGGATTATGAAGGAGTCCGGTATGATCTCAGCCATGGCTCAGGCTGCCGTGCAGGCATTGCCGCCCACATTTGGGCGTCATTTGCCATTAACGGTCGCTTTAACCAGTATGCCCATGAGTCTGGCCTTCGATCCCGATTCGTATTATTTTGGCGTTTTACCGGTATTGTCCGGAATGGGGGAGGCCCTGGGCGTCGCCCCGGTTTCGATGGGTCAGGCAGCCATTATGGGACAAATGACCACCGGTTTCCCTTTCAGCCCACTGACCCCAACCACCTTTTTATTGATCGGGCTAACAAATATTGAGCTGGGAGACCATCAGCGATTCAGCATAAAATACGCTTTTTTAACTACATTGGTCATGACGGCTGTGGCCTTAGCGATTGGTTTGTTTGGAGTATAATCACAAAAGATGTCAACGTCAAAAACAAGCATTCGGATAGGTTGTGGAGCGGGCTATTCGGGTGACCGGGTGGATGCTGCAGTGGAATTGGCAACTTACGGGAAGTTAGACTACCTCGTGTTTGAATGCCTGGCGGAACGCACCATCGCTTTGGCCCAGCAACGACGCGCTCTCGATCCGGAACAGGGATATGATCCACTCCTGGAAGAGCGTATCCGGGCCTGTCTGCCCATCTGTGCCCGGCAGGGGACCAAAATCATCACCAACATGGGGGCAGCCAATCCCCTCGCCGCACTCGCCAAAGTCAAGGCAATTATCAACGAATTGGGATTAAAAGATCTTAAGCTGGTGGCCATAACGGGCGATGAAGTGACCGGTTTAATCACCGGTGATCAGATCCTGATTGAATCGCAACAAGGGGTGAGTCTCATCCAAGATCGTATCATTGCTGCGAATGCTTATCTGGGCATCCAACCCATCCTTACTGCCCTGGCCGCGGGTGCAGATGTCATCCTGACGGGGCGGGTGGCCGATCCAGCCCTTTTTCTTGCACCGGTGGTCCATGCATTTGGATGGCCGTTGGATGACTACCGGTTGTTGGGTCAAGGTACGGTGTTGGGACATTTGCTGGAATGTGCCGGGCAGGTGACGGGAGGTTATTATGCTGATCCAGGCTACAAAGATGTGACAGGATTGGAATCTTTAGGCTTTCCCCTGGCAGAAGTTCAGGCGGATGGATCATTTGAAATCAGTAAAGTCGAGGGTTCAGGAGGAGAAGTGTCTATTGGTACCTGCACGGAGCAACTTTTGTATGAAATCCACGACCCGACCCGCTATTACACACCGGATGTGATTGCGGATTTTAGCCAGGTGGTCCTTACACAAACCGGTAAGGACCGGGTTACCGCCCGGGGAGGCGGAGGGATTGCGCCTACCGGTATGTTGAAGGTTTCCATTGGGTACCGCGAAGGTTTCCTGGGTGAGGGCCAGATCAGTTATGGGGGGCAAAATGCGGTTGCCAGGGGCAAACTGGCCATCGAAATACTTCAAAAACGTTTGACTCGATCTGGCATTCCAGCGAGCGATATGCGCTTTGATTTAATCGGACTGAATGCGCTCTATGGAGAGGCAGCTTCCGGTCACGAGCCCGGAGAGGTACGCGTAAGGGCTACTGTCCGGACCAACCGCCGCGAAACAGCTATACAGATCGGCCGAGAGGTGGAAGCCCTTTATACCAACGGACCGGCTGGAGGCGGAGGTGCCTATTCGGCCGTGAAAGAAATCGTTGCCATACAATCTGTTCTTATGTCCGCGGACCGGATCAAACCGGAATTACATGTCGAAAAAACTTAATATGAGATTGCGTGACCTGGCGCACAGCCGGACGGGAGACAAGGGAAATATTTCCAACATTTCGGTCATCGTATACCGGAAAGAAGATTATGCCCGGTTGGAGTCCATTCTCACACCGGAACGCATAAGACAGCATTTTGCCGGGATCACTCACGGAGAAGTGCTACGATTCGAGTTGCCTCAATTAGGCGCTTTCAATTTTGTCCTCTATGAAGCGTTGGGTGGAGGGGTAACACGTTCCCTTGCTCTGGATGCCCATGGCAAGACCCTGTCTTCGCACCTGCTGGATCTGGAACTGCCTTTCTGATTCCAGCTAGAAAGAAAGATCTGAGCACTCCCGGACATAAAAGTCCAAATCATGGACAGTTGCCATAATCCGGTTGAAGAATTCCTCGAAAAAGGATGACTCTTTATTTTGCCCCAGGCCGGATGGATTGTTGGTGCCGGTGGCTATCGAAACCATCAGGACGGCTAATTGAGCTCCCGGTTCACCTTCCACTCCGAATACCATAGAACGCTCAGTATGACTGGCGACCCAATGGTTGTCTAATTTTTCAATTTGACCGTTGATGTTGAAGAGCGTATCGATGTATTTATAGGAAGGATAAGCAAAAAATTCTTCAAAAATCTCACAGGGAAAGTCGGCCAACGTGGTCGTCCGGAAGGCTTCTTTTGTTCGGACAGGCAGATCGGGAGGTGTTTTTTTGTTCGAGCGTATCCAATTGCTGAACGATTGGCGGTCAACGCCCGGATAGGCAAATTCAATGTAGGCCTCACCCCAGATGGACTCCTCCAACCCGATGTCTACGGGCCGGCCTTGTTCGTCAGATTTATAATAACCCCTCATCCCGGTTTTCTTTTCAGCTTTAAGTTGCCACAAACCTCCGTAAACATCGGACCAGCCTTGTCCTTTCAGGATTTCTGCCGTTTGATCGTTAAGATACGTGCAGCGTGGTTTGCCAGCCAAAATTTCCTCCTCTTCATTGATGATAACCTTTAAGATCCCTCCTTTCCCTGTCCGTTCTATTTGCTTGGTGCGGGGATTAGGGGCCATTAAATCAAATTGAATCCAAGCTTCACCTGCTTCCAATCCGGTGAGTCGCAATTGTGCCTGAGGATACACTCCAAAAAGTTCTGCTTTGACGGCAATCCGGCCGGAAGGGTTTGGATGATCCAAACTGGATTGCACATGCATCTCGAGGCAGGGCAGGCCGGATAGATCGGGAGGAGTTACCTGCCGGATGTAATACGATTCAACCGATCCATATACCTTAGCCATTTTTACTTCTTCTTTGGAAAGGACAACCTCATCTGATTGCAAGAAAAGAACTCCATCCAGTGCATTGAGGACTGTATTGTGTATATCCAATGGGAAGGCTTCCTGGCCGTTGGATAAGGTTAAGGTAATCAGCTCATTACCAGGATGACAAGAAGGATAAATCCAGACTTCATCACCGCTGACAATCTGACTTTTGTCTAGGAAGGTATAACCGGTTGTTGAGCCCAATCCAGCCAGAGCTGGCTTAGAGTGTACAGCACTTAAATTATGGATTTTGATTGGAATGTAGATGATGTCATCCATTTCCAACCAGAGCATTTCATACGTCGTTTTGATCGATGCCTTTAGTTTTTTAGCCGCTTCAAAAAAGATTTCATTCTCTGATTTCTTAATTTCCAATTCCATACCGTAAGCCAGCTTCAATGGGATACCATTTTTAACAAACCGGTCGCTCAGAATGTCCACCGATTCGATCAAGCGGGAGTTGGGAATGCTTCCGGGAGCTTTTCTTGAGCTCAGGTCAACGCCTTCTTCATAAGTTGGGTCTGGGATAATCATCGCGTATTTGGGAACTTTGCGGGTATCCTCCGTATTGATAAAGAGCCATAATTTGGCAAAGTACTGTCTTTGGACATGGTTGTATCGCAGTTGTTCAAGGAAACCTTCCACCACATCGGTAATGAATCCGGCACCTGGATATTTCTCGCAATAAATTTGCACACCGCCCCATGCCACCAAGGTTAAATCGAGAATAATGGCTCTGGCATCCTGACGGTCGATATCGCCTGGCAAATCCCGGTACAAGGTTTTTAACCGTTCATGTACCGTGTAAACAACAGGTAGTTTATCCAATTTTATCCCCGCGACGGTAGCGAAAATATCTTTGACCCCATCAAGTTCATCGAAGTACACCTCTCCCAAATGATCGTAGAGGTATTGATTGGTTTTATTTTGATTGCGGATCTGCAGGATTGCCTTTTTTAATGCATTCAATTCGATGATCGGGGACTGATTATTTAACGGCGATTGATTTTGATAGAAAGCTCCACTTAGTGCGGTTGTCCATAGTAATCCACGAGGTAAAATGATTTGTCCGGTCATGCCCAGTCTACGGTCCTGTATTTGTTGAAACATGGTAAAAGGTCCGGCATCAACGCGGTATCCGCGAGTAATCACCTCCATGGAAAGGTCAGGATCCGGAATGAATCCAAGCAGTTGCCAGCCTCCATCCACTTTGACCAGACAGGCAACATTACCTCCGGTTTGATAGGAATGGACACCCTGATAGGTTAGTTCAAAATCGTAGATGTACTGCACCAATTGATTTTTTCCACTGCGGTCGGTTCCGGCAGCAATGATCTCCAATTTTGGATTTTGGATGGTTACTGCCTGTACCAGTTTTTGGAAGTTTTCCTGGGCAATTGCCGCTTCCGTTTTGCTCCAGCGGCCTGATGCAAGGACTTGGAGCATCCCATTGACATCCCGAGCAGCTTGACGGTCATAAAACGATTGTAACGCTTCCTGAGCCGAATTAAAAACCCCTGAAGCGCCAGCGTATTGCGTTTCAGAAGCCGGACTGCCGGTATTGACCCCGGAGGTGTTTTGATCCAATAGTTCCTTATAGTGGTAATAGGTTCTTCGGTAGGCTTCCCTGGCTTGCATCATGTCCCCGCTTTCTTCACCGGTGGCTAGACGGGTGTAAAGTGCAAAAGCTTCCAAATAGGCATCTTTGGCTTGTTGGAGCTCTTCGTCGGCCGGTTCGTTCAGCCGGCTTTCCAAACCTCGGAAAAGCTCCTGTTCCGTTGGTGTAACTACCACGTGCTCAGAGGTATGATCAACCATATATTGCTTTATTCCGTAGCTAATTACACCAAATAGAGTAATGAAATAGATCATCTTTACCCATGGGTTTGTCTTTTTTGCCTGCTTAACCATATCCAGTTTTTTACGTCGAAAAATTGGTATCCAAGCTTTTGATGTGTTACTTGTAAAGGATGGGGCCGTGGAAGTAATGTCCTATCCATTTGAGTATATCATCCCAGCGGTCTTCAGGACCATACACACGCTGGATGACATGCCAGTTGTCTTTCAATTGAATGACCCTGCGTTTTTGATCAATCTCGATGCGGTCGATCCGGTTCCAGGGAAACGCTACCCGCTGGCGGGAAATAGCCAACAGCCCCGATCCGGCTACGGTAGGATTCTTACCGGTCGCTCCGGCAATCACCGACACCTTGAGTAACGCATTGATCCAGCGATCCACCGTGGTAGTGTCAATCCCTTTGGCATTAACCAGGAAAGCGGTACGAACCCGGTTCCGCATTAGGATCCCCATGGTAAAAAAGAAAAGAACGATCAGAAACAAACCGACCAAACCGAGCCAAGGAAGGAATTGAGGCAATTCGTCCAGATCGCCGACCAAGCCCAGGACGGTGGTAAAAATGATCAATAGGATGAGATAGCTAAGCCCCAGGACGATAGCCAGATCACGTAACATGTACCGGTTATTGATCAGAGGAATATTAATCTCCCAGTAGATTGCTTCCTCTTCCCGGACACGCGAAGCAGGAGGCAGTGTGGCAGACATTTTTGTTCCCATCTGCATCTTTTATTTGTTCCAAACCTGTTCAGTAAGGCACGAAAAAGAAGATTGAAATCCTATGATCTGGATCAGATTTCTCCAAATTAACAGATGTTATTTAGCATATGGAAATGCCCGCGCTCATCGTTTGACAAACCGTCCGGCCCCGGCAAAGATCCCCTTTGCAGATTGAATGGCCACAAAATAAATTCCGGCGGAAAGATGGCCTACTCGGATTGGTTCGTTCATGGATTGCGCCCGGCCAGCCTGGCATTTTCTACCCGTCAGATCAAAAATCTGATAGTTGAACAATGAAGCAGGGTCACTTTGGGGCAGGTTGATGGAGAGAAAATCGGAAACAGGATTCGGATGAAGGGTTACTGAGGCAGGTTGAGAGACCCTGGTCAGGCTGCTAACCACATCGTTTAGTTTGGAGATGGTGATTAGATTGGTAATCCTTGTTTTGAACTGGCCCAGGATAACGTCAAAACCCGCTGCCGCGGTGACGACAGGAACCTGGTCGCTGAAATAGTTTTCCTGGCTAAAATTGAAATGGTTGCTCGTGGTCTTTTTCTGATAGGCTACACCATAATAGAAACCAATATGTGGATAGAATCCATATTCGATATCGGAGGTACGCTTAAATGGGGCAGGCACGTCGATGGAATAATTGGCTTTTAGATGCAATGTTTGCCAATATTCTTCATTCGATAACGAAATTTTCACGGTGGGTAGTTTCACATTTTCGGTGGCGACTAAAATGCTTCTGTCCTCGGTTTTGATCAATCCATTCTGGTGATCATAACATCGGAATTGAAGAATCATATCCTGGTAGGGTGTGCCTTCCAGTTCCACGTAAGTTAGGACATACCTCCCCGGGTTGTTGATGGTTTTCAGGAGAAGGTCATTTATCCATATTTCAATTCTCCCAACATCATCCCCGGGAAAACACTCCAGGGGCACTGAATTGCCGTAAATATTACCTGACCGGGGTTCGGTGATGATAACAGATTGGTATGCTTTTACAGCATCCCACACCGGCCGGGTGGTTCCTTTGTGGTCATTCGTGCCGGAATATTGAATCAGGCCAAAATATTCCTCCGCCGCATCATCATGTACCCATTCGTTACCTGCTTTCCACCATCCGTCGCTATAATTAAAAACACAAGATCCCGTCGCACCCCCATTAACCAGCGATTGGTACATATAACGGACCCCTTCAGCTTGTTGCACCAAGGTATTGCCACCGTATCCCCAATCACCTTCACCGGAAGGCGAAACCGATAGACCAAACTCGGTGATGACCACCGGATGGCCGGACCCGGATAGATCCCTTAAATAGTGGACATATTCCTGGTAACAAAGTGCATGATTGACAGTGACAGGATTGTATAGGTATACGTTATAAGCACTAAAATCGAATATCCTTGGATCGATGAAGTCGCCCGCCGGTGTATTGGAGATGCTGACGGGTCGACCAGGATGCTTCGAGTGAATGATCTGGATGAGTTGTGTCCACAGATGGACTGCCTGTTCATAGCCGGTCTCGGATAGGTGTTCAGGCAGGGGTTCATTCATAATCAAATAACCGATGATTTGCGGATAATTCCGGGAATAATTAACCACACTGTTGATGATGTTTTTGGCCTCCTGGATGAATACAGGATCACCAAAATCCCCATCCGGAGGGATCCAGATTCCCATGAGGATTTTAAGATCATAGTCTTTTAAAACATTCAACTCCTGCATGGTTAAGGGAGCCCAGGTGCGGATGGTGTTAAACCCGCCTGACAAGATGCGTTCAGCATCAAAGCGTATTTGTGCCGCATCAAATTTTTTATCCCAGGGTACTTGTCCCGGTAATGCACCCAATTCGTAACCGATCCCTTTGATGAAAAATTTCTGACCATCCAGGTAAAAGAAATGATTTTTTACTTCCACTTTTTGGCTAAGGGATACCGGCGCCAGTGCTGTCCATAGGATAATTATGAGCAAAAGTTTAGCTATTCGCATCGGAATGAAGTTAAGGTATTCCCTCATGTTTCGTTCGTCATCATTTCCAGAAGATACAGATCTGTGTGTAAGGGAGCAATGACGAGCGTCAACGCTTATCTTTGGTCGTCTGGCGGAGGGTTAAGGCAGGGTGAATTTTTTCAACCATTTCCAGTGGACCTCCGCGCCGTGCATCCAGTGATTTTCACCATTTGGATAGGCGTGTCCGAGATCCTTAACCAATAACATATTAAATTCACGGTCTTCCCCGGCAGGAATGCTGGGGAAGGTGGCTACTTCAATCGTGTTCGTATCTCCGGTCAGTTCGTATTGATTGACATAGGCAAAGGTGGCGGTTTCGGTTTTCCTGATGTCTCTGAATAGTGGAATTTCTTCAAGTCCCAGGGCAAAGCCACTCAGAGGGACCGGCTGGGTAAAAAAACGATCGTCTTCATTCCCCAACTGGAAAGAAATTGGCAGATGACGTGTGACATTGAACACCGTATCCCTGGGTATTCCCGCAGAGCAATGGACAACAGCAGCCAATACATCACTCATCTCTACGGCACAGCGGAAAGCCATTTGACCGCCATTTGAAAAGCCTACCAGGTAAATACGGTGAGCATCGACGTTATACCGGTTTTCCATCTCATCGATCACTTCTCTGAGAAATTTGATATCATCCAGTGGTTGCTCTCCGGGGCAGTAGGTAAAAGATCCGGGATAGATGTTCCATTTGGTCGTGTTCAGTTTTTGTCCGTCTTCGATGATGCAATGGTGCCAGGAAGAGGGATAAACCGTTAGCAGTGTTTCCTTCTCCCCCACTTCTTTCCATCCTGAAATGTTATAGAACTTATCCCCGTCGCCGCTTGTACCATGCAACATGAATACCAGTGGAACGGGCGACTTTCCATCGTAACCGGTTGGAACATGAACATAATATTCGCGGGTGAAACCATCTACCTCGGTCGTAAACCGGTTTTTCCCTGGTTGGAATTCGGTGGGACCGACCGCATTGCGATTACATTGCGTCAACACCAACAACGATGAAAGGAACAGGGATATTAAAGCCGTGGAAAATTTCATACCGGATGAATTATAAACCTGGGAGGGGTAAAATTAGGTTAACTTTTAATAGGTTCATCGATCCGGACCGGGCTTTTTTCGACCTGACTCCGGATGGTTTAAAAATGGATTGAAAATTTTATTTTGAGCAAAACTATTTATGGATCCAATCGATGAGTTTAAGGCTTCGGGCCCCGGAACCCGAGTGGTATGGTCAGGTGAATCGACCGTCTATTATCAGCAAGGAACGGTTCCGCCGGTTTCGGTCAACGTTGCGTTCGGCTATGACCGTTTGGAGGAATGGTATGAGGTAGCTACCGGCCAGCGGACCGGACATATTTACAGCCGGAATACCAACCCGGTCACTGAACTATTGGAAGAGAAAATGCGCTGTCTGGACGGCGCCGAAGCCGGCTGCAGTTTTTCCACCGGGATGGCCGCCATCAGCAACACCTTAAACGCTTTTCTGGTGCCGGGCATGCGGG
>JAGQXC010000466.1 GCA_020436785.1 Saprospiraceae bacterium
CCGGATGGGATCATTCAGCACTCAGCATTCAAAACTCAACATTACATTTAATAGCCTCACCCAATCGAACTGATGCCCGGCATGTCACCGCCTTCCAGCATCGTCAACATGGCACCTCCACCGGTCGAGACATAGCTGACCTCGTCGTCAAGGCCCATTTGATTGACTGCGGCCACGGAATCTCCGCCGCCGACCAGGCTGAACGCGCCATTTTTGGTTGCTGCGGCAACGGCTTCAGCAACTTGCTTGGTGCCATTGGCAAAGGCGGCCATTTCAAAGACCCCCATCGGGCCATTCCAGCAAATGGTTCTCGAGGCTTTGATGGCATCACTGAATTCCTTAATGGCTTCCGGGCCGATATCCAGACCTAACCACCCGTCGGGTATTTCTTTGCTATTGACCGTTTGCGTTTTTGCATCGGCGGCAAATGCATCGGCGGCGATGCTGTCGACAGGCAGGAGCAGGTTGACGGATTTGGTCTTGGCCTTGGCAATCAATTCACTCGCCAGATCCAGTTTGTCCTCTTCACAGAGGGACGAACCGATTTTGCCACCCTGGGCTTTCATGAACGTATACGCCATACCGCCTCCGATGATGATGTTGTCGGCTTTGTCGAGCAAGTTCTCGATGAGCATGATCTTATCGGAAACCTTCGCGCCACCGAGGATTGCGGTGAATGGTTTGTCCGGATGGTTAAGCACTTTCTGTGCACTTTCCACCTCCTTCTGCATCAACAAACCAAAAGATTTGTGCTTGGCATCAAAAAATCCGGCCAGGATAGCGTTGGATGCATGGGCCCGGTGTGCAGTACCAAAAGCATCATTGATAAAGACCTGACCCAGTTTAGCCCACTGCTCTGCCAACTCGGATTTGCCTTTTTCTTCCCCGGCTTCGAAACGGGTATTTTCCAGCAGCAGGATGGAGCCTGCCGGAGCATCGGCAATTGCTTTTTCGGCTTGCGGACCGCTGACCGTGGGGACAAAGATGACTTTTTTCCCCATCAGAGACTCAAGATGTGGCGCAATCGGAGCGAGCGTAAACTTCTTCACATTCAGACTACCATCTTCATTAAGCGCTTTGAGTGGACGGCCCAGGTGGGAGAGTAAAATAATCTTCTGGGCACCCTTTTCCAAGAGAGCCTGTATGGTGGGTATGGCTGCCCGGATCCGGGTGTCGTCAGTGACTTGACCTTCTTTGATAGGCACATTGAAATCTACCCGTACCAGTACGTTTTTATGATTTACATCGAGGTTGATCATGATTGATTTTTTTATGTAAAAAACCCGTCACGCAGGCAGGCCGGCATGACGGGTGAGAATATCGTTGTTAGGAGATGGCCAACCAGGTTTATACCCGGGCGGTCAATTCTGCCAATCTTGCCGAGTATCCGGCTTCGTTGTCGTACCAGCTGACCAGTTTGACAAAGTTCCCGTTTTTAACATCGGTCAGGCCGGAGTCAAAGATCGAGGAATGTTTGTTTCCGATGATGTCACTGGAAACGATCGGGTCTTCCGTATACTGTAAAATGCCTTGTAATGGCCCGGCGGTTGCTGCCTTTTTGAAGGCCGCATTCACTTCTTCCACGGTGACATTTTTCTCCAGCATGAAGTTACACTCGATCATCGAACCCGTAATCACCGGAACCCGAAGTGCGATGGCAAAGAACTTGCCTTTAACCGCAGGGATGACTTCCGAAACGGCATTGGCAGCTCCGGTGGATGTCGGCACAATGTTTTGAGCGGCAGCACGGGCACGGCGCAGGTCACGGTGGGGGCCATCCTGGATGTTCTGGTCTCCGGTATAGGCGTGGATGGTTGACATCGATCCAAATTGCAGGCCCCAGTTGTCCATCACCACCTTGACCACCGGGGTCAGACAATTGGTGGTGCAGGAGGCATTGGAGTAGATCGTGATGCCGTCGGCAATCTCATCGTCATTGACACCCAATACGATGGTCTTAATGTCGCCCTTGGCTGGTGCTGAGATCACCACCTTTTTAGCGCCGGCTTCCAGGTGTTTTCCTGCTTTTTCAGCGGAAGTGAAGATGCCGGTACATTCCAGGACCACGTCAATATTGTTTTCTTTCCAGGGCAGGGTGGTAGGATCCTTGATGGCAGAAGCCAGGATGTGCTTTCCATTGACGATCAGGTGTTCATCGGTGGCCGAAACCGTACCTTTAAAAGGCCCATGAGCCGTATCGTATTTCAATAGGTGTGCCAGCGTCTCATTATCCGTCAAGTCGTTGATGGCAACAACTTCCACTTCCGGATTTTCAATCAGGTTGCGAAAGGTTAACCGGCCAATACGGCCGAAACCATTAATTGCAATTCTTTTTGGCATAATTCCAATTTTTTAATGAAATAAATTCGCTTCTTCGGGAAGGCATTGTTTAGGCTAAGGCTCCTTGAAACAGGATCGCAAATATACAACTTTGACAAGAAATACTATTAGCCCGCAAATTAAGATAATGTGAATTACTGCGGCTGGATCCATATCTTTTTGCTGGTCGGTCTGGCTGACGAGGTTCCCATGTGCCGGATCAGGTAAATACCTCCCATCTGTAAAGGTAACACCTGATCCCAGGAAACGGTTGCAGCAGGAATGGTCCATTGATCCATGACCCGGCCTTGCACATCCACGCACTGCCAGGACCCCGCCAGTGTTTCTTCACTTTCCAGGTGCAGTCGGGAAGAGGCCGGCCGGTAATAGGTTTTCCAATCCGCTCGTGCAAGCTGCATTCTGACCGTAGTGGCATCCAGCTTCAGGTAATAAGCTGAGCGGCCGTAGGTCGCCGCCGCCAGTGTCTGACTGGCATAATCAAAATCCAGATCCGTAATGATGGCCGTGGGCATGCCGGTCCCCATGGGTTCCCAGTGATTGCCTGCATCGGTACTTAAATACACACCCACATCGGTCGCCGCCACCCACATGGGCCGGTCGGGATGAACGATCAGGTCATTGACCGGAACATCGGGAAGATTGCCATCCACCGCTTCCCAGTCCAGCCCTGAGTTGACCGTCCGGTAAATGTGGTGCGAGGCTGATCCATAGCGGTAGCCCGATAAGGTTAC
>JAGQXC010000467.1 GCA_020436785.1 Saprospiraceae bacterium
TTATATGAAGTTCAACACGACGACCCTGAAATTGTCTGTTGCTACCAACCTGGCTCTTTTTCCGGTAGCTCGTTCCCTGACGGATGCCCAGACCAATGCAGTAATCGATCAACTGGAAGCCTGCTATGCGGCTCATCATTTTACCGTAGATTTTGCTGCCCGTGAAGAACAATTTATCCGGCTGGCTTGTGCAACCAGTGCCAATCAGCCGGTCCCCGGGATAGACAAGGATTTGCTGGTGTATCCGAATCCAGTCGGTGATGTGATCCACGTGCCGGGGGATCATGGGGACATTCAGATATATAATTTGCAAGGTATTAAAGTGCTGGAAGGTAAAGGGAATACCGTATTGGTATCCTCACTGCCTGCCGGATGTTATTTGCTGAGAGCAGAAAATCACGTCGTGAAACTCTTGAAAAACTAACGGGTTCAGCGGATCGAGCGGTCCAGATGGGTGTATCCTCCGTCAACGAAGATTTGCTGTCCCGTAATGTGGGAGGCACGATCCGATGCCAGGAAGACCACCATGTCAGCGATCTCGCGGGGTGTGGTCATGCGCTTCCCCAGAGGAATGCGGGCTACGATCTCTTTCAGCCGCTCCTGGCCATCAGGCATGGAGTTGATCCATTGTTCGTAAAGTGGTGTCCAGGTTTCCGCCGGCAGGACTTCGTTGATGCGTATGCCATCTTTCAGCAGCCGCACCGCCCATTCGCGGGTGAGGGCATGGATGGCGCCTTTGGCGGCCGCATAACCGGTGGTATTGCCCTGGCCGGTAACAGCCACTTTGGAGCCGATATTGACGATACAACCTTTGGAATACCTCAGATGAGGTACACATAGCCGGGTCATGGTCACCACGTGAAAAAGGTTTTTCTCCAGCGAATCCACAAAATCTTTCATCGGACGGTCCAGATCGATGCTGTCGTTGATGCCGGCATTATTGACCAGGATGTCGATACTCCCGTAGGTGTCTACAATTTCCTGGACCACTTCGGTGCAGGCATTTTCCCGGCGTAAGTCGAGGATGTGTACGGAGATGTGATGTCCTTCAGCGACCAGTTCCTGAGCCAACGAATCGGCTTTTTCACGGTTCTTATCCAGGATGATCGGTTTTGCACCTTCTTCGGCAAGGATCCGAACGATGGCTTCTCCGATGCCGGAAGCTCCACCGGTGACGATCGCTACTTTATCTTTTAGTCCCAGGTCCATGTTCCAACAGTTTAGGGGAGCAAGTTATAAAATCGTGCCGCGTTGCCACCCATGATTTTGGTCCGATCGGTTGGATTCAGGGCAGAAATCAGCTCTTCCCCCAGGTGAATGACGCGGCCATAGTTTCCTGCCAGCAGACAGACGGGCCAGTCCGAGCCGATCATTACCCGTTCTGCTCCGAAAGCTTCAAGGATAACTTCGGTATATGGCTTAAAATCCCGGGAATGCCAGTGTTTCCAGTCGGCTTCGGTGACCATTCCGGATAGTTTGCAATAGACATGTGGCAAAGAAGCAAGTTTGCGCATTTGACTTGCCCACGGTTCTATTTCCTGCTGTTTGATATAGGGTTTGGCAAGATGGTCCACCACGAAGGGTTGTTCGGGAAATCGGGAAGCAAAAAGATAGGCGACTTCCAGGTGGATGGGATAAACGAGGATGTCATAGGTAAAACCAAATTTCTGCAGCGCTTCGATGCCGCGGCAGAAATCCGGTTGCAGTAAAAAGTGCGGATCCGGCTCATCCTGGACAATGTGACGAAATCCTTTCAAGACTGGAAATTGGGCGTAGTGGGAAAGGCGTGCTTCGACGTTTTTTGCCCGCAGGTCCACCCATCCGACGACACCTTTGATGAATGAATGCTGATCCGCCAGGTGGATCAGAAAATCGGTTTCTCTTTCGTGCTGAGCGGCCTGGACCGCCACGCATCCATCCATACCGCGCGATGTCAACAACGGTTCGAGATCGGAAGGCAGAAAGTCCCTTTTCAGGACCTGCATTTCATCGTTGATCCAGCTATGCGAAGAGGGGCTGTACTGCCAGAAATGCTGATGACTGTCGATGCGTATCATAGGTTAGGCTTGCCGGTCTAAATTAAGGAATTGGAAGGGAAATCAACCCAATTCATCCGGCATGTGTGATGTCATTGATCCACCGTACCGGCCTTTCAGGGCATTCCCTCTCATTAAACTTCCTGCAAGCAACACGCTATATTGCCCTTAAGGACAGGCTACCGCCCGTTGCGTCGACTGCCCCAATCCTTCGATGCCCAGGGTCACCACATCTCCCGGTACCAGATACCGCTGGGGCTTAAGGCCGAGGCCTACTCCGGCGGGAGTTCCGGTGGAGATCATATCTCCGGGTAACAGCGTCATGAATTGCGAGATGTAGGCGATGGAGGTGGGAATGTCAAAGATCAGGTCGTTGGTATTGGAATCTTGTAATCGCTGCCCATTCAGGTCCAGCCACAGATGCAAATTGTGCGGATCGGAGATTTCATCTTTGGTTGCCAGGAAAGGTCCGGTCGGGGCAAATGTGTCGGCGCTTTTTCCCTTCACCCACTGGCCGCCACGCTCAATCTGAAACTCCCGTTCGCTGTAGTCGTTGTGCAGGCAATACCCGGCGATGTAGTCCATCGCATCCTCCTTTTCAATGTAGGAAGCACGCTGACCGATGACCACAGCCAGTTCGACTTCCCAATCGGTCTTTTTTGAATGGCGTGGAATCACCACATTGTCATTGGGTCCGCAAAACGCAGTGGTCGCCTTGAAGAAGAGGACCGGTTCGCTGGGCACTTCCATTCCGCTTTCGGCCGCGTGTTTAGCATAATTTAAGCCGATACAAATGATCTTGGAGGGGCGGCACATCGGAGGGCCCAATCGTTCCTCATCCGGTACCACCGGACATTCGGACTGATGGCTGTTAAACCACCGCTGGAGCCGAACCAAACCTTCGCTGGCAAAAAATTTTTCATCGTAGTCCTCGCCGAATGCGGATACGTCGTACCGTTTACCTTGATCCAGGAGCCCCGGTTTTTCGGCACCGGGCAGGCCAAAACGAATGAGTTTCATTGATGTAATTATTTGATCAGGGAGATAAATCCTCCGTCAATGGGATAATCGGTACCGGTGACAAAGGCCGCTTCATCGGAACACAGGTAGAGAGCCAGGTAGGCGATCTCTTCCGGTTTGCCCATCCGGCCGATAGGCTGGGTTTTTGCCAGGACCTCCATCATTTCTTTTTCCTTGCCGGGATAATTTTTCGCCAGAAATTCGTCGACAAAGGGCGTATGCACCCGGGCGGGGGAGATGCAATTGCAGCGGATACCGGCATCCAGATAGTCGATGGCTACGGCGTGCGTCATGCCCAGTACCGCACCTTTGGTCATGGTGTAGGCGAAACGGTCAGGGATGCCAATGGTGGCAACAATCGATGCCATATTCAGGATGACCCCGCCGCCCTGGGCCCGCATGATGGGCACGGCGGCTTGCATGCCATGGTAGACGCCTTTGATGTTTACCTGGTACATGCGATCCAGGGTCTCTTCCGGCGTTTGTTCGATGTTACCTACGTATCCGATACCGGCATTATTGACCAGGATATCCAGCTTTCCCTGTTTGCTGATTTCTGCCAGACAGTCGGTGACTGCTTTCTGGTCGGCCACATTGACGATGTGTATTTCAGCCTGGCCACCCGCTTCCCGGATGGAGGCGGTGGTTTCTTGAGATTTCGCTTCATTCAGGTCCAGGATGTGCACGTACGCGCCCTGGGCAGCAAACACCTGACTGATTGCCGCACCGATGCCACTACCCCCACCGGTAATTACGGCTTGTTTATGATCCAGACGAAACATATCCATTTGGTTAAGAAGGCAAGATAAAACTTAGGCAGGATAAAGTACGGCAGCCGCCAGGGAATATTGGCGAAATGCGGAAATATCCGGGTTAAAGTTGGCTTTGAATTCTCCTGAAAAAAAAACTACCTTTCAGGGCTTAACCGGCCAACCAAACCGGTGTCCGGTTAAGTGGATGCCAATGTTGCTAACAACCGAAATGCCAACTGCATGATCACGCAAAAGAAATACCTGGTACCCTTTATCCTCGTGACCAGTTTGTTCTTCCTCTGGGGTATTGCCAACATTCTCAACTCGGCCTTGATTGCCCATTTTCAACCGGTGTTTAACATCTCGCGCGCGGAAGCTTTGCTGGTGGAAACGGCCTTTTACTTTGGCTATTTCACGATCGCTTTGCCGGCTGGATTTTTCATGGAGAAGCATTCGTATAAGAAGGGGATTATCATGGGTCTGGTGCTCTATGCCATCGGAGCATTGTTGTTTGTGCCGGCTGCTAAATCACTGACATTTGGATTTTTCCTGCTCGCATTGTACATCATCGCGAGTGGATTGGCTTTCCTGGAGACGGCGGCCAATCCGTATGTGACCATCCTCGGAAAGCCGGAAAACTCAACCCAGCGGTTAAACTTTTCACAATCTTTCAATGGCGTGGCCCTGGTCGTTGGCCCCTGGCTGGCCGGCACACTGATCTTTGCCGGCAACGAAGGCGACCTTTCCAGCCTGGCGGCCAAACAACAGGCAGCTAATGCGGTGGTGGTCCCCTACATTGGTATTGCGGTGGTGGTTGCACTGGTGGCCTTCCTGTTCTGGCGCACGAGCATGCCAGAACCGGACAAGGGAGAAAAACTCAAGTTTGACTTTGCCATCTTCAAGAAGCGGCATTTGACCCTGGCCGTGATCGCCCAATTGCTCTACGTAGGTGCCCAGGCCTCCATCTGGGGCATCACCATCAATTACGTAACCGCTTTGTTGCCGGGTGTCAGCAAAGAGGATGCCTCCAAGATCTATCTGGCTTCAGGGACCCTGCTATTCGTCATCGGACGGTTTTTAGGCACCTGGTTTATGAATTACATCCGTCCGCAACGTTTGTTGGCGATTTATGGATTGGTTGCCGTATTTCTGGCGTTGGGCGGCGTCATACTTGATGGGATGGCTGCGGTCGTCTCGGTGCTAAGCATTAATTTTTTTATGTCGATTATGTTCCCCACCATATTTGCTCTGGGCGTTAAAGATCTGCATGCTCAAACCAAGTTTGGATCTTCTCTGATCATCATGGCCATCGTCGGTGGCGCCATCCTGCCACCCCTGGTAGGTGTCATTGCTGATCATGTCAGCATCCAAACAGCCTTCATTGTCCCGGCGGTCTGCTTTATCTCGGTGTTCCTTTATGGATTGTGGGGCTATCGGGTTAAAGAAGAGGTTTCGGTCGTGTGAAGTTGACCCCTGATCGTCGCCAGTGATCGACTGGAAATGACTTATCTTAATCTAGGATTCCATCGCTTTGATCGAATTCAATGCATAGCTTGATAAACATGCATTACCTTCGTAAGCCATGATGTGGCTTGAGAACATACAAATTGCACTCCGGAATTTACGAGCCAATAAAGGCCGGGCATCACTGACCATCCTGATCATTGCGGTCGGCGTGATGGCTCTGGTTGCGATTCTCACCTCCCTCGACATCCTGATTTTTTCGTTAAGCGATAATTTTTCCCGCCTGGGTGCCAATTCATTCAGTATCGAACCATCCTCCCAGGTCATCCAAACCAGTGACGGTGGGCGGATGCGCAAGCGGGGTGAGCCGATCAAGTTCGATCAGGCTATGGATTTTAAAGACCGGTTTGAATTTGCGGCTTCAGTAGCCATTACTCTTCAGTGTACCGGAAATGCCGTTGTTCGTTATCAGGATGAAAAGACAACACCGACGGTCCAGGTATTGGGCATCGATGAAAACTACCTGTCTACCGTCAAATACGACATTGCCGCCGGCCGGAATTTTTCCATTCAGGAAGTGGAATATGGCAATAACCGGGCGATCATCGGCAGCGACCTGGTCGACAAATTGTATAAAGGCAATGCCAATGCGGCGGTGAATACGGCCATTTCGATCGGTAATGTGAAATACAAAGTGGTTGGCGTACTTGCCTCGAAAGGTTCCAGCATGAACCAGCGCAGTGACCGGATCATCCTGATACCGCTGATGAATGCCAAGAGTCAGTACGGTACCCTGGACTCCAACTACGACATGAACATCTCGGTCAACAATTCCACCGAGATCGATGAAGCGGTCTCCACCTCAACCGGTTTGATGCGCAACATACGGAAACTGCGGGCTACCCAGGAAAATGACTTTGAGATCACCAAGAGTGACGGGCTCATCGACATCATCAAAGAAAATACCGCCACCATCCGCTGGGGAGTCATCTTTATTGCCATCATTACCCTGTTGGGTGCTGCCATCGGATTGATGAACATCATGTTGGTTTCCGTCACCGAACGCACCAAGGAAATAGGCATCATCAAAGCAGTTGGAGCGACCCAGCGCAGCATCCTCACCCAGTTTCTCACCGAAGCCGTAGTCATCTGTCAAATCGGCGGTGTCCTGGCCGCGTTCCTCGGTATCCTGATCGGATTTGCTGTAAGCGCCATCATCAAAGGTCCCTTCATCATCCCGTGGAACTGGATTCTGCTGGCCATCTTCCTTTGTTTTCTGGTTGGTTTGCTCTCCGGACTTTACCCGGCGCTCAAGGCATCCCGGCTGGATCCGATCGAATCGCTCCGTTACGAATAACTATCCATCCCGGTACTGATCGATTTCCCATCACATTCTCCGGGTTGATCCCTGGTAAAGATGGTATCTTTGCAGCCTGAATTATCGAGGTCTATGACCGGTCGGTGTATTTCTTTCATTAAAATAATTGCATGAGTTTACTCGATGAGATTCGCATCGCCTTAATCGCTCACGATGGCAAGAAACCGGAAATGGTCTCTTTCATTCTGCAAAACCGGACCTTGTTTGAGGGTTTTAAGTTATGTGCCACCGGAACGACCGGCAAACACATCGAAGATGCCGGGATAGAGGTCGAGCGTTTGTTGTCCGGGCCGTTGGGGGGAGACGCCCAAATCGCAGCGATGGTTGCAACCGGGCAGATTGACGGTGTTTTGTTTTTCCGTGATCCGTTGGACAAGCATCCCCATGAACCCGATGTGCAGATGTTGATGCGTCTTTGTGATGTACACAATATTCCCCTGGCTACCAACCCGGCGGCTGCGCGCTGGTTGCTGATGGGATTGGTTGAAGACCGCCGGCGATTACAAGGGAATGGTTAATTATTGCCTTTATGAGTCGAAAGCTGTATTTTCCGGGTCAATAAATAATTAAGCAAAGGATGAAAAGAAGAAAATTTCTGCAAGATAGCGCCCTGTGGGGTGCAGGTATGATGATCGCACCTTCGATGCTGAATACCGGAGAAGATATGTTTTTCAAAATTTCTCTCGCCGAATGGTCCTTCCATAAAGCCCTCTTTGCCAAAGAAATGGATCATCTGGACTTTGCCAAAGTGGCCCGGCAACAATACGATATCGGTGGCCTGGAATATGTCAATCAGTTTTTTAAAGACAAGGCCAA
>JAGQXC010000468.1 GCA_020436785.1 Saprospiraceae bacterium
CGATGAGGTGGTCTGGATTGCTCCCGGGGAAAAGCACTGGCATGGCGCCAGTCCAAAAAAGGCGATGGCCCACATGGCCATCCAGGAAGAATTGGACGGGAAGGTGGTGGAGTGGATGGAGCAGGTGACGGACGCACAGTACCGGAAATAACAGTCCAGCCAATTGGCAGACCACAGTTATATCCAAATATTAGCTTACTTCAAAGGTTTGACTTTGTGCTCATTATGCCGATGCGAACACATAGTCCTCGATCAGCTCGAAGGGGTGGTATTTATTCAGAATGTTTTGAAGGTTTTTGGCATTCTCGGGGATCCCGTGGGTAAACACCTTCTGAACCCCATTCTTAATTTTGTCTACCGAAGGATGATCGGTCCGCAGATCAACGCCTACTTTGAAATAACGGACATGGGCATTAACGTCATTCTTTCCGGCAGTAATTCCGGCACACAGCATGGGTACACCATAGCTCAAGCTTAAAATGACACCTCCATAACCTCCATTGGTGATGTAGAGATCCGTAAATGGCAGGACGCTCCGAAAATCGATATAGTCCTCAATGAGAATGTTAGGTCGGGCATATTTTTTGCGGAGTTCAGCAGTCTGATAGGCGCCGGTGGCTACGATGATTTGGTAATTCTCATCTTTCAGGGCTTCCATGACCGGGATGATCAGCTTATTTTGGTCTTTATTGTCAATCGTGCCTTGAGATACCAGGATCACTTTATCATAGCCTTCCAGCTTCTCGATGGTTTTGTAATTCTTCTGATTCTGGCCCAGGTAAGGTTGCAATCCACCGACAAACCGTACGTTAGGACTCAGATCACTCCGGTAATATTCAAACTCCGGAACACCACTGTGGAAATACAACGTGGAATAATCAAAGGGTATATTCCAGAACGACCCGGTAAAAGAGGGTAATCCAACGGCAGATCGCATGTCATTGAATTTTTTCATTCCTTCCGTAAATACCATTTTGTCCATGACCTTACGCATCAGGACATGGATCTTCTTTCCGATTACTGTTCTGGCCGGAGTGAGTCCTACAAAATTTGGGGGAGTATCTTTGGAGGTTGCAGTAAGTGGTGAGGGACCAATTACATAAATCGGTGTTTTTAGTTTCTCCGCAACAAATTGTAGGACATAGAGTGCTGCATCGCATACAAAAATGTCAAACCGGAAATCGTTTTGGTAAATGGCATTGATGTCCTGAAAATGATTGCCAATATTATCCAGAAAAACCTTTTCCCAGGAAAATTTAATGGCTTTAACTCCTTTCATATCGGCAACTTCCGGATAGATCAGATTAAGGTTTTCCGAATTCACTTCTTTGGCCTTAACGAAAGGAAACAAGGGAATGTCCATTCCGCCCAGTTTTTTTTCGTACGTCTTACTGGTATACCACCGGACGTCATGTCCCAGGTGCTTAAAATGCATGGCAATGCCAGTCAGCGGATTGAAGTGCCCATCGGCGGGCACGGTTGCAAATAAGATTTTCATACCGAGGTTATTTTGGTTTTTAAAAGGAGACGACTTTATACCTGAGGTCATGGTATATTCTAAAGGCGATGCGAGAATTCAGACTTACTTAATGGTCAACAGCAAGGGTGAAATAAGATTGCAAACCGGAAAGTTATTGGTGTGAGTCCTTAGAATTGTTAGGCCAACATCAATTGTTCGGAAAGTCGGTGTGTTCATGTTACCGGACAGACTTTTACTAGCCAGTTAATTAAAGTTACCTATTGATTAGGATTTGTGATTGTTTTTTCAATGGAGCATGGAATGTAGTGATTGGTTTGGAAACAAACAGTTTATCAGGCAGGTTTAATTGGTAGCGCAGCGCTCGTTATTTCAGTGCATTCAACTTACTCCATGCCAAGACCTGTACGCCGCTGGAATAATGGGTCAAATCCGGCGACCCTTTAAGGAGGTTCCTGAAGCGCGGGTAGTCCACTTGCAACGATCTTAGTTCCAGGTGATAAACCGGCCACTCAATGTGGTGAATCTCGTAGCGATCCAGCGCATATTGGTGGTCCTGAAATAAGGCGTAACGTTCCGTAAGCCACTTATCAAGTGCTGATTTGTAAGCTGGGGTTGGCCCGGTGAGATAATCAGCGGCAAAGCGATCCTCAAAGCTTGCATTCTTTGAATTCAATCTGTTGACGTCGCGCTGCATATCTGCATAGCGGTAAGGCAGGCCGGACAGAGTCTTGGCGATCAGGCATGAAACCCGTTTTCCGCCTTCGATGCTTAAAAAATAGACTCCGGTTCTATCCTTGTGTCGCACATACGTACGGATATTGATTTCGTGAAAATCCGAGATGGGCGGAAAAGCCGGTATTCCCCGTGGGCGGATGTTTTGCATGTCAAAAGCCACCAGGGACACCCAAGGTGTTCCCGCATAGCAGTCGATCTGCAATGCTACCGGGACCAATGGCCTCAACAATTCATAATCTGCCTGCCAGTGCAGAAACAAGGCCCGGTTCCATTCCTGATAATAACGCCAGGGTCCGGAGGGTAGGGGCCAGGGGCGGTGGTCGGTGGAGGCAAGGATGTCGTGAATGCGCATAAGTAGCTGGGGGCTTTTTCAAATCACCAGATTACCGGAGTGGAAATTTTAATCATGAGATAAAATTACTCAATATTTGAAGTTGACGTAGATTTTTCAGGTCTGTAAAAGATGGTAAAAGACCTAATTGCAAATTAATTTGGCCCCATAATTTAGTGCGTGATTTATGGCTTCGCTTACTGCAAACTAGTTTCCAGCTCGTCCAATAACATTTCGATCATGGTGCCGACACCTTCAAGCCTGCGGTGAAGCCGGTTAGCCTGAAACAAATTCTGGTCAACCAGGTTTTCAAATTCAAGATCGTGCATCATTTTCAACGGATTATTTGTAAGGTTGCTTCTGGATTGTACCTGCTTGCTTCCTTCAGCAATATCAATGTTTTTCCAGGACCAATGCGTATTGATGTATGGCTGAAACTGCTGATTGTTAAAATTGATATAGAGGTCGTAGTCGAAATGAAACCATTTAATGGTTGATTCCCAGTCGTAAAGTCTTCGTTTTAGTGCATCATTCGGCATTGATTTGATGTTTCCTGAATTGATTAGTTCAGCCAGCGTGGGTTGCAGGGGAAAAAAAGGAGGCTGCAACATACTTTTACTAATTAACGAGTCTATTTGCAATTCGGATATGGGTTCATCCTGTGAAGCGATCATTTGCATCAGCTGCATATTTGCTTGGATACTGGTCACATATTTTGATGTGATTTCGGTAAGCAGTTCTTTGGTCCGGATAAATTCTTCTTTGAGGTTCTGGAGGACCACCGTATACTGGTATCGCTCAAGCCGCTGCTGATTCCATTCATTCAGTTGGATAGCGATCAGGATGCCTATGGTGACCAGGATTATCTCTCCAATGGCGTATTTTAAGTAGCCGGTGGGCTTGCCCCCCGAAAATAAATTTTGCCTGAGTATTCTGAAGAATTTTATCATTGGTAATTCTTGTTATCATTTTCGACTTATCGCTCAATTGAGAATCCTGTAAAGCCTGACGGATTCCCATGGATTATTTTAATCCAATACGCAGGATGGCAAAAATTTTGCTAATTAGCAGAAGGTTGAATCCGATTCAATTGTTTTAATGCAAGATACGCGCCAATAGCTCCACCACCGATTTTCGCCAGATCTTCCAACCAAAATGAAAGACCGTAAACGACTTGCCCCTCCTCGGGTTTCATCAACGTCGTGACCACAACATAAAAAAAGACACCGGTCAATCCTACTAAAGCTCCCTGCAATACATGCCTGGAATTTACTTTCCGTCCGACCAAATAGCCCCCAATAAACATCAAGAGACCCAAGGCAGCCATGCTGGTTAAAATGGTTGGTGCATACCACCGGATAAAACTGATGTACAAACCATAAATAAATTCCATTGCCAGCCCGGTTAAGACAATGCGCAACCACTTGATATCACTCATTATTGGATATTAATTTTCAATGATAATTTCTTGGCCATCACATTTTGGTTAATAGGAATTCGGTCCCTTTTTGTTCAACCTTACTATCCTCTAATTTCAATGGTGGTTCTTTGTCCTAAGGCTCCAACCGACCTAAGATACAAATAAGACGGATTGTGTGGGAAAGTAAAGATTGTCGTTTTTGTCCTAAAGCAGGCGGTGGGAGATGGCTTACTTTTGAAGCAGCGGAAGAATTCCGGCATTTTTTTCATCATTTAATATACTTTAAAATGAAGGGAGAGAATATGGCTATTGTAAAAATACTGATGGATGAAGGATTTGGACAAGCGAACCTAAAAGTTGTAGATCA
>JAGQXC010000469.1 GCA_020436785.1 Saprospiraceae bacterium
CCGCCGTCCGGGTTGTCGTATTTATCCAGCATCAGCCACAGCCGGCAGTAGATCGGCTGCCAGTTGTGGTCTTTATACCAATAGCTGTATTCATCGCAGTTAACCCCACCGGCATAGGTGGACTCGCCACAGACCGATCCGCCATAGTAGCCGTAGTCGCCGCCATCCCAGGGAATCTCCACGCAGCACACTGTCGTTGCTTCAACAGGAGCACCTGAAGTGTTCCATCCGGTTGGGTAGATGTAAGGATCTGCGCAATATGTAGCCAATGCATCTTCTCCTTCACATACATCGTGGGTAAATGAGGCGCCATGACCTTTAACCGTGGCGGTCTTCGTACCTCCGGCATAAGGCTTCGTTAGCTCCCACCAGTAGGGTACGCCATCGCAATAGACCGTGATGTCCTCCGGAGCTATCACCACCGGTGGTATCTTGTCGTCTTTCAGCACCTCGATCATGCAATCGCTATACCTGACCGGTGTGTAATAAGGTGTGGTCAGATTTAGACGTTTGGTGATCTCTGCTTCGGTACGGTAAGGTTCAAATACCCTTGATTTCCAATCTTCCACGCCCTCTTCGGTGTAGATTTGCCAGGAACATAATCCCCAGGGAACGGGTGCATGGACGTTCCGCAGCTCAGGTAATTCAAATTCCCAGATCGAGCCATTCGGCAATCCAGCCACTCCACACCCGGAATATCCGCTTTCCGTCAGACTTGGATTATTGTCAGCATGATCATATACGATAGGCATACCAATCACTGGAAAATCATAGCGTAAGAAATCGCCATCGCAAATGATTTGATAGCGTGGATCCCCATAGTGTATGAATTCATCCAATTTCCACAGATAAAATGTCTGGAATACCCGGGAATGATTGTACCAATACCATTTGTGTTCTCCTCCAAAGAAGGCATGCGGATCGTATACGGGAAGGTCACAGGCCTCATAAACCCTTAATACCAGTTGTTCACTTCCACATTCGGTGACATCGATGTAGTCATCAAAAACAAACGTATTGATCCATTCCTCGATGAAGGTCTCATAACCATCTTTACCCGAATAATATTTGTTCTCGCCAATGCATCCAATGAAGTAATCGTGCCAGTAATTTCGCCAGTAGGTCACAGAGTCCATGTTGGCCACCGCAAAATGCAACTGCTGACAACAATTGTCGTGGCTACCGTCATCCAGGTCTTTGGCGTAAACTCGTGCCCAGCATTCCTTCGGATCCAGGGATACCTGGGTGATCTCGTCGCATACGGGCACCGGAGGTGTATCATCATAGACGATGATATCCTTAAGGATGATTCGCTCGTTCCAGCACTGATCAGCAATGTGGTAGATCAGCGTGTATTTACCCTTAGGCAAATACAGATGGCCAGAGGCCCCAGCAGCAATTTCACTGGTTTCCAGCATTTCCTTGCCCGGATGGCTTGGATCTGAATATGCTACCTCATAGTAAACCCTGAATTCCGTATCACAGTCCTTGGAGATGTAGGCACGTGGATCCGGAACTTCTATTCCAGCTTTACAATCATGCGGGCCCACCGTAGCCTTTAACGGCTCTGCCAATTTGTTGATTTCTGAACGCACCTGATAACTGAATAGACTGCGGGTAGATGATTGAACCAGATATACCCGTTCACCATACAGGGCTAATCCTTCACCCCCAAATGTGACTGTGGTGGAAGATAGGATTTGTGAAAAATCTGAGCTGTACAATCTCAGTCCTTGCGTACCGCTGTCGTAGATCCAAAAACCATTAAACGCATTGTCATAAACCATACCATCCGGACTAAAGCCCTCGATGGGATACTCGGTCACAAAATTTCCCTGCATGGTGTAAACCAACACACGGTTGACTCCGGTGCCGTCTACCAGGTAGAGGAGATGATCTTTTGAATTATACGCAATTCCTTCCGGGAAGACTGTTCTGTCACTTACATTGAATGAGTACTGCAGGTTCCCATTCATATCATACACCACTACACTTGAAGTTGGACCCGACTGTGAATTCCCCAAATAGATCAACATGTTTCCATCGGAGGTGATACCTACCGTATTCAATTCGGAAGGCACCGTAAATAAAAGCCGCAAGATGTTACCGGCCTGATCAATTTCATAGACCGCATCGTCATTCAGATCGGTCACCAGGAAGTGCCCATTACCTATGGAATAGAGTCCCACCGGTCCCAGCAAGTTGATACCGATACTCTTTTCTGAAGCGATGATTTCATCGTTTGACAACAATTCATACCGGTTGCTGCTTCCCAGGTATTTTAAATCAATTACAGGACTTTCGGTGTCTTTAATTTTTAACCACTGGGTACAAGTTGCTTCTGTCCCACGGCACCAATCGTAAATGTGCCAGGTCCGGCGGATCTTATAGGATTTACCGCAAGTCGGCAGTACGTGATCTTCATAGTCAAACAAAATCTGGCATTTACCCTGCTTGTCAAAAACAGGTCCTGAATCCGAACGACCAGGTAAAAAGTAAGCATCTGGCTGGCCGGTCACTACACTGACCAGGTGTGGCGCCGGAAAGTACCCGGAAGCATCGGTTGGCCAAGGGTGCGCATAACCCTGGTCATCCAGGTAGGTGTCTCCATCTTTTCCGGCATTCCAGAGCAGCTCCACCTCTTTATTGTCACGAATTACCGTAGTGGTGCATTCGACCTCCACATCATCAGGACAAGCGAGGGCATCAATGAATTCCCGGATGATGAAAATGGTATCATGGCATTCCACAAAATTGCCCCACACGTCAGTTGCCCGGATAACCCTTGCCACATAACCGCTTAGCGGGGAGTCGGCATTGCAATCAAAGCTTTCCCATTTTGTTTGGAGAATCTCAACTTTTGGGTCTCCATAAGCATTGCAATTATCAGCCTCCTTTACATTGGCTGCTGCTGTTTCTGCATTCAGGCAGGA
>JAGQXC010000470.1 GCA_020436785.1 Saprospiraceae bacterium
CCGAATTGCAGGAATTATTTGTCCAGAAGATGACCGGCACCCTATCTCACCGGCAGTTGGCTTTTTACAAAGGAATCCGCATCAATGGCATTGCCTATCATCCCCGGCAAAACATGATTTACGGGGTCGTACTCGGGGAGCCTTACCGGTTGTGTCGCATCGATGCCGGTGGAAACCTGGAAATAATGAAGGATTTACTTTTACCCACGGATTATTTATTTGTTTCCGCAGATATGTCTCCGGATGAAGAGCACCTGATCCTGTTTGGTTACAACGAAGAATCCCCGAACATCCTCGCCCGGATCGATCTGCGTACTCCGGATTATCCGACTGAAATGATTCCCATGCAGACAACCGATGCCCTGCACCCATATGTTTATTGTGCTGATATCGCTTATCACCCGACGACCAGACAATTATTCGGATTTGATCATTTGCAGAATCGACTGATTGTCCTCGATCCGGAACAAGGAACAATAGACAATTCAAGCTACCCGGTATCCGCCACCTCCCAGGGCAATCTGCCCAGTCTTTTCTTCACTCCACAGGGTGAATTGTTTGGTATTGGCTCTTCCAACAATCGTTACGCCGCTGATCGGTATTTCTTCAACATCAACACTTCCACCGGCCAATTGATCCCCTGGGAAAATCTCGGTAATGAGGCCAACCAGGATGCCTGTGCCTGTCCTTTTACCATTCATCTGCTCAATCGCATTGCACAACGCCAGGTCGCTCCCTGTACCGATGTTCATTTTAACCTGATCCTGATCAACCGTACCGACGAGGTACTCCATGGTATCCGGCTGGTGGATTCGTTTCCAACCGGTATGATCATTCGTTCCATCAGTCCTTTACCCTTTACAGGGCAAATTATCCAAGGACCGGGTGGTCGTATCCTGGAGGTCTCCGATGTCACGCTGCCCATCGGCAGGGACAGTTTCCTCATTACCGTACATGTACAGGAAGATGCCATCACAGGACCCCGTTCCAACCAGGCCCGTCTGGGACCTTTGAAGGTACCCGGTCAAACCTGGTTGGATTCTGATGATCCCGAAACGCTGACTTACGGAGATGCCACCCAATTCGTCATTGCTCCGGTGAAGGAATTGTTTCAAAAAGAACCTTATCACTTTTGTGCAGGTGACACCCTCCGGCTGGCCTCCTCCGTTCAAAATGCCCAAAGTTATCGCTGGTCCAGTGGCGACACCACTTCCATTTTGGCCGTGACACAACCCGGGGAATACCAGCTCACGATCACTTCCGGATGCGAAGAACTCCGGGATACTGCAGTGGTGGAGACCAGCAGCCTTGCAATAACATTGGGCGAAGACCGGATCATCGATCGGGGAACATCCATTATGCTGGAGCCAACCATTGTCTCCACGTCACCAGTCACTTCGATCCGCTGGGAGTCCAGTCAACCGGAATCGCTTGCTTGTAAAACCTGCCAGGTGACCGAAGTTTCACCCTGGACCGACACCGAATACCGGGTCACCATCCGTAACCATGCCGGCTGCGTCAGAACGGACAAATTAATGGTACGTGTCCGCGAACTTAACTACTATGTTCCTAATGCCTTTAGTCCTGATGGGGATCAGGTGAACGATGTCTTTTACCTGCAGGGGCCGGTCAATTACCGGATCGAGACATTTACGGTATATGACCGGTGGGGAAATGCCCTATATGAGATCCGGGATGGCCAATGCAACGACCCGGCCTTTGGCTGGGACGGCACCGCCAACCTTAGACCGGTCCCACCGGGCGTTTACAGCTGGCAGGCACGGATCCTGACCATGGACGGAAAAGAAATATGGGGATTTGGTGACGTGACATTGGTCCGGTAATAAAAAAGGAAATGGGAAGTCAACTTGCTGACCTCCCATTTCCATCATGAATTTCTAACCTACAAAATCTATTTTTCCCACCAGACTTTTGTGGTGATTTCGTCTGGCCCCTGGCGCGAAATCGCGGCACCCAGATTTTCTTTGTTGAGCGCTCCTTCCTGGGAAGGATATTCAAATCGGCTGGGATAGTTGCTGTAAAATGCATCCGGTCCCGGCTTAATCGTGCTGGGAAAGCCTGTACGGCGGTATTCAATGAATCCCTGAAAATCGGTGTAAAACAGGGCGATGTACTTTTGCTTGATTATGGTCTCCAATTGACTGTCATAGGCAACGCCCGTACGGCTTAAATAATCCGCCGGCATTTCCACATTCCAATAGTCGAAGTTGGCCGTGATGCCAGCCTCATACATGTCCTGGGCGGAGGCAGAGATCCAACCACGCTGAGCCGCCTCAGCCAGTATAAAGGCCACCTCCGAATAGACCATCATCCGGCCCTGATTGGCATTGGGCTGGAAGAAGAAATAATTGATGTTGAACTTGGATAAAAAGGCATCCCCTCCTTTGTAGATGTAAGCCGGGCCATCCACTATACCATTTTTCATCCCGGAAACCTGTGGCATCCCGGTTTCAACCGAGTTGGCTGTTGGATCGGCAAAAAATTCCAAACGAGGATCATCAAATTCACGAAGTACATTTTCGAAGGTTTCGCTGATGCGGTATTCGTTGTAGGAACCCACCCGGTACACCGACTCTTCCGTAACCGGATGAGCATTCGGATTGGCCGATAGGAAGGTCACTGCTGCATTGTCTGCATTGGACGCCATCACCGGATATTGCGACGGATTGTTGTAAATTTCACTAATCTCAGCTTGTGCGGTCGCCGGTTTCACATCACTAAGTCTTAGGGCTACCCGCAGACGCAATGAGTTGGCAAATTTCCGCCATTTGACCAGATCCCCGTCGAAAAGGATGTCCCCTTTGATCCCGGTACTGCTGGCTGCCAGTAATTCATTCGCCGATTTCAATTCCGCCAACAGGTTGTCATAGATGGATTCCTGACTGTCATAGGAAGGTGCATAGACCGGATTTTCGGCGGCCGCTTTGGCTGCTTCCGAGTAAGGAATATCTCCCCACATGTCCGTCATGATCTGAAACATCCAGGCCTTCAGGATCTTGGATACCGCCGTATAACTCTTGAGATCTTTCTTCGCTGCAATGGACTCCAGGACTTCCGCATCCCGTACCGCCAGGTAATAGGTATTCCAGGTTCCCGCCTGATCGCCCCAGTTGAACAGGTCAAACTCGGTAAACACAATGCGGGCTCCATACTGGGCCATCAGGTTGCCTTCACTCCAGGCATCTCCCACGGCCGTGCGGATGGTGTTGCGCTGCACATTGGTCAGCAGCAGTTCCGGATTGTTGTCGATGGATAACGCAATATCCGGGTTATCGTTGGACACATTGAACTTCTCGCAGGAAGAGAATCCTACCACCAGAACGATCAATGCGAAAGGAATAAAATTTTTCATGAACTTCTTTTTTAAGATTGAAGGAATGGATCAGAAGCCAATATTGATGGAAAAACCCATGCTTCTCGCCGACGGAATGGTCGCGTCTTCCACACCTGGGATGTAACGGTTACCATTGAATGCCAGAAGCTCCGGATCGCCATGATTGAAATCTTTTGCCCACAACCACAGGTTACTGCCAATCAGGGCAATCTTAACATTCTGTACTGGAGTATTTCCCAACAAAGACTTGGGCAGACTGTACGCCAGTTTCAATTCACGCAGCTTGATAAATGTGGCATCGTACATGCCTTCCGACTCGTTCTGCCGGCGGTAACGGTTATTATGGTAAGCGTTGGCTGGAACGATGACATCGTTTTGGGTATAGCCGGTCACATTGCCATCCCCATCCAACACTTCTTTTACCCCGTCTCCAATGATGCCGTCAGTCAGGGTCTGTCCGGTTGATTCATCTACATAGGAAAGTCCGCTGTCCTTGATACCGGGATGAGCTCCGCCAAATTCCGGTTCACGACCCCACAGCGTTTCCACCACATTACCGGAAGTCGCTGCAATCAATCGGGTCCGGGATAATAAGTCCCCACCCTGGCGCCAGTCAAAGAGGAAGTTCAGACTGAAGCCTTTGTAACTTAATTCATTAAGCCATCCCAGGGTAAAGTCAGGGTTGTAGTTACCCAATTTACGCAGCGTATTGTCTTCCTGGACCAGACCGTTGCGGAAAATAACCTCTCCGAAATAAGGACTGCTGGGGTCGGACACCGTACGCAATCCGGTACCCCACATGTCTCCCAGCGATCCACCTTCTTCAGCTACCAGCGTGATGCCGCTGCCACCGTAGACATAGCGGTCTACGCCATCAGGCAATTCGAGAACTTTGTTCCGGTTCAAACCAAAATTGAACATGGTATTCCACTGCAGATCTTTCCGCACAGGTGTCAATGAAAGGAGTAATTCGATGCCCTTGTTTTCAATTTTACCGGCATTGATGATCCTTGACGTTTTACCGGAAGTGTAAGGCAAGTCAATCGCCAGGATCTGGTTTTTGCTGACCGAACGGTAGAAGGTCGCATCGATACCTATCCGGTCATGGAAAAACCGTACATCGGCACCGGCTTCTATACTGGTCTGGATTTCGGGCTTCAGATCAAAGTTGGGCAGGGTATTTGAAGGTGATGCCGTCGCATTGCTTCCCCAGGGTGATCCACCGAAAATGAATGGATCACTCAAACGGAAGGGATCGGTATCCGAACCTACCTGGGCCCAGCCTAAACGCAATTTGGCAAAGGACAAAGCACTGTTGGTCGGAACATTAAAGAGGTCGGTCAGAATGGTGCTTAAGGAAGCGGACGGGTAAAAGTAAGAATTATTGTTTTCCGGCAGCGTCGAAGACCAGTCGTTCCGGGCGGTCAAATCCAGATAGACCAGGTTGCGGAAACCGAGCTGGGTAAATGCATACAGCGAGTTGATTTGTTGTTCCGGACGGCTGATGGACTGGACAAGCGGTCCGTCAGCATTGGTGAATGAGTAAATCTCCGGCAACAACAATTTATTGGCAGCCACCGAATGGAAGTGATTGCGGCGCTGCATCTGGTTACCTCCGACGTTGGCATTGAAGTACCAATCGTTGTTAAGCTGTTTGTCATAGCTCAGGAGGAAGTCAATGTTGGTTTCCCGGAAATTGATCTTGTCTTCCCGGTACTGTCCGTTGGGAAAACGTTGTGTCGAATAGGCCCGTTTGATGAAGCGATATTCGGAAAATACATCCGTACCACCACGAACCATTAACTTAAGTTCCGGCGTAAATTTATAGGTCGCCGATAGATTTCCAATCAGACGATCCTTGGACAGTCCATTGGTATTCTCATACATATTGAAATACGGATTGTCGTGGTAATTGTAGTTGTAGTTGAATTGCTGAAAGCCTTCCAGACCTTCTTCCCAATAATTACGCAACCCTTTGACGTTGATTTGCTGGCCCCACCAAATGAACAGGTACATGACGGATTCCGTCCCATAACCATTCACGGTGCGGTTGTCGCTGCCGGAACGGATGTAGTTGGCCTTGGTGTTGACCGTTAACTTATCCGACAGATTATAATCCCCGGACCAGGAAACCGTATTGCGGTTAATGTCCGTATTAGGCACTATTCCCTTATTGGTGAAATTGGTGTACGAGACACGGAAATTACCTTTATCGTTGCTTCCAAAAAAGGACACATTGTTCACCAGGGTATGGCCTGTTTCCATGAAATTCTGCACCGGGTCCCCGTGATCCACCCAGGGCGTCGGAGTGATGGTGCCACGACGATCCAGGTCGACACCGTTTGGTCCGAGGGTGAACGTCAGTCCGTGGACGTCGCCACCGCGCAGGCCATTGGAGGTCGGTGAGTCGTGCTGGGGAATCAGGCGGCCATCAAGACGGGGTCCCCAGGATTCGTCGACGCCGTCAAAAGTGCCGTTACCATATCCATCGACAAAGGCAAACTGGAAGTTTTTACCCTGGCCGTAAACCCGCTGGTATTCCGGGCCTTTCAACATCGTTTCGAACGTGGTTTTGGAGTTGATTTCAACGCCAATGCCTTTACGGCCTTTTCCGGATTTGGTCGTAATGATCACGGCACCGTTGGCCGCCCGTGATCCATATAGAGCAGTCGCATTGGCTCCTTTGAGGATTGACACCGATTCGACGTCGTCCGGGTTGATTTCGGCGCCGTCATTGCCATAATCCAGATGCATGTTACTGGACACTCCATTGGTGCTGGTACGGGTATCGGTTTCATTGTTAATGGGGATGCCATCAACCACAAAAAGCGGCTGGTTGTTACTGGTCAGGGAGGACATCCCGCGGATGACCACACTGGCCGATCCGGCATTCTGCCCATTGGACACCACCTGTACACCGGCAGCCCGGCCGGACAAGGCACTGACAAAATTGGTATTGTTGGAGCCACTGACATCATCTCCGTTGACTTGTTGCAGGGCGTAGCCCAGTGATTTTTCGTCCCGGGTGATGTTAAGAGCAGTGACGACCGCCTCCTGCAGGGTTACCCCTTCGGTCATTTTGACCTCAATCAGACCTCGATGGTCAACGGGAACTTCCATTTCGGTGTAGCCGATGTAAGAAAACACCAGGATCGCATCTCCGGCGTCCACCTGCAGTTCAAACAGACCATCCACATCGGTGGTGGTTCCATTGGTTACATTTCCTTTCTGGTAAACATTGACTCCAATCAGGGGAGTAGCCGTGGTGGCGTCGGTAACTGTTCCGGTTACCTGAAACTGAGCATTTACTGCCAGCGGAATACCCAGGGAGAAAAACAGGGTATAGGCCAATAAACGCCCTACGCCAATAACTTGTAGCGCAAGTCTCATTGGTAAATAGGTTTAATTAGATGATTAAATAGTCAGCCGAATCAATCGTCCATTACAGAAACATTCAGCACCGCAAAAATCCGGAATCTGCCTCCAACTCCGGCTAAAAGTCACATTAACAAATAATTACCAATGGGTTAAC
>JAGQXC010000057.1 GCA_020436785.1 Saprospiraceae bacterium
GCATTGCGCACGGACCGGTCAAGGATCAGTTTCATCTGCTGAAAGGTCGTGCCGGCTGGCGGTCTGGTGTTCAGTAAAGCTTCCCCGGAAGGTTTTTGTTGGTCACTTTCCTGCGATTTAGGTATCTGGTTGTCGGTAGATTCAGGTTTCCGGGGCTTTTGTGCACCTGAGGCATTACCGGGTTCCCCGCCAGCTACTGCAGGTTCTTCCATGACCATTTCCAATGATGTCGTATCTGATTGGTTAACAGAAAGATCTGCGTCTTTATCTTTAGCATTACCTGAAATGGATGTCCAAATGAACCAAGCGGCAACTGCGACTACCGGAAGCAAAACCCACAACCAGGTTTTTCGCTTTTTTGGAGACGCTGGCGGTGGCGTGTAGACCGGAGGAGTGGATACAGTCTGTGGAGCTGCTCCTGCAGACGGGGGGGCAGGTGGTGGTGAGGAGACCGATTCTTCGACTGGCATTGGCTGGACATGGCTATCCAATCGCCTCTTTACCGCAAGAAATAGATCGTTGAAATCAGATTCCGTGTGGAGTTGAATATTCAAGGTATTGATGTCCTTGAGGATGCTGGTTAATTTGGCGATTTTGGCCCGGATATTCTGATAAAGATTTAAGTCATCGGTGATGCCTTCAATGTAGGAAAGGGAGTCTAGGTCCCGGATTTTATTTTCCAGTTCTTTGGTTTGACTCTCCCAGTATTTGACCAGATCCAGACGGTTGGTGGATTTGGCGATGTTCACTTCGTCGAGGACCACCGGAAAAATCCGCTCCAGGATGTTCTTGTTTTCATAAATCTGGAGAAGCTCGAACATACAATATTCCGAATGCAGGTATTTGTTGCTGACCACGATGATGATGGCATCGGCTTCTCCCAGGCGCTCCATGAAGGCATTGATGCTTTGCCGGTAGCCAAGATCCTTCTTATCCAGCGTGATTTCTATCCCTTCCTTGGCGAATTTATGCATGATCTTATGCACCAATTGCTCACTTTCTCCTCCCCAGGCATGTGAAATATAGATGGACGGCTTGCCATGATTCATGGTTAATATTTTTCGTACGTCTGGTGAAAGATTTCCTGGTCGATGGCATAATACTCGCCACGTACCCCGCGCATCAGATAATCACCTGCTTTGGCATGCAGGATCCCTTCGATGGTTTCCACTTCGAACGGCTCATTGATCTGGACAGCCTGGACCGGAATTTCTTTTTTGACCACTCGTTCAAATGGGAGATCCCATTTTTTACTCTGGGTGATCCGCAGAATGTTTTCTTTAGGTTTATGAAGCAGACTAAAATGCTCCGGAAAATGGCTGGTCTTGATGAGTTGTTCTGCCGATAGTTCTCCGATTTCAGCCAGTTTTGGTATGTTCCTGGCATTATCCATGGCAGCGAGCTGAATGACCTCTTTGGCATCGTATTGCAAGCCAAGGGTTTCCAGATAATGATGGTTCATATCCACGTTATAGCGCAAATAAGTCAAAGCATGTTTGCCATTCAAACTGTCCTGCTTAAGATCGCCGATCTCCGAGTCGATGCGTATTGCCGTCGGTGAGTTCGAAATAATTTGCAGGATCAATTGGTTGAAATGATTGGCATCGTGCATAAAGATCTCCGGCAACAAAGAAGCCCAGGTCATGATGCTGGTGCGGCTAAAGGACTGGTTGCGGTACGTCTTGGAGAGGTTACCTGTTCCGACGGAGACCATCATCATTTTTTCCGGCCCCATCTGCCAATGGAAAGGAAATCCTTTCAGGGTGGCGATCAGAAATAATTGCAGGGAAGGATTATTGGCCATACTGATTCCTCCGTCAACAAAAACGCCTTTTTCATTGGGGCCCACTTCCAGGACCAGCGGTAGGAAATAGGTGGGTGCGGCAGCACTGGCACGGATGACCTGCCAAAGTGGGAAGTCTTTGTTTTCGTTGTAATATTTCGCATCGGGATGATTGATGATGGGCCAGGTACTAAACGTGTCGGCACGCTTGGTTACAATACAAAGTCCTGTTTTGATGCGTTCCTGATCGCCAATCAAAATGTCCCCAAAGACCTCTTCCAGGGCTTTGTTCAACGGGGCGGCATCGTATTTTTCACTTTTTGATAAATAATTGAGTACACCCTTTTTTTTGCCGAATATCACATTGCCCAACTCGAGGTAGGACTTTTTTATTTCCGAAGCCGACATACCAATCGCCAGGCATCCGGCGATGATCGAACCGGTGCTTGTGCCACCAATCAGGTCAAAATAGTCACAGAGCAGCAGGTCCGGATTATTATGTTGTTTACGCAGGATGGATTCCATCCGCTCCAAAAAGCCCAGTGTTAATACACCGCGTATCCCTCCTCCGTCCAGGGAAAGAATGCGTTTTGGACCCGGGCGGTTCAATTTTTCCAGCAATGTTGAAGCCATAATTTCAATTCTTAAAGACCAGTGAATGGTTGTTAAGATAAGGCATTTTTCAATATCCTATTCATTCGTTTCCACGACCGATGACACCCAGATGAGTGTCTTTAAATCCAGTCGTATATTTCAGGCCATATCCAAAAGCGCGATCCATGCAGGAATGTCCCAGCAAGAGCCAACCTGCGGCAGCGATGACCGGTGCTATCCCGATGTAACCGGCCACTATCAGTAAGACGGCCAACGCCTTAAGATGAAAGAAATTATAAACATACGCCCCGACCCGGGTGTTAATCAGGTAGCCAATCATGGATAAATCCGGAGCCAGCAACCATACCAAAAACCACCACCAGGCAAATCCAGTTTCCGTAAAGAAATACCAGCAGAGGGTGAATAAGGCAACCTGCTCAAACCGAAGGAGTTGTTTCATCGTCTTAAGAATGCTTTGGTTAGTTGTCGAGTTGTAAGATACATTACAACAGCCATTGATTTTCTGTGGTTGTTCACTCCGGATAATCCGTGATACAAAGGATTGATGAATAACCGGAGCAGGAGGGAAATCCTGCTAAATTTGTCTTCAATAAACAGCGAATGTCGAAGAATCTGCAAATTCTCATTAAAATCATTTCTCTAGTCCTGTTAATGGTCATCGAACCTTATCTGGAAGACTTGTCGTTCTCCAACTTGCGATTTCAGGATGTGTTGATCAAGGCCGTCCAGTATGGAATCGTCATACTACTCCTGCAATTGTTGCTGGCTTTTGTCAAATGGAACTATTTACGACGCAAGGGGCCGGAATCAAGCAATGACAATGTGGTCGTGGGCTTGCAAAATGTTTATTACATCATCGTCACGATTTACACCATTGTCACCATCGCCAGTTTTTGGGTGGATGTTTGGAAATTCCTGACTTCGCTGACCGTTGTTGCAGCAGCGATCGCCATTGTTGCGAAAGATTACCTCTCTGAAATCATCAGTGGATTCATCATCACCTTTTCCCGGGAGGTAAGGATTAACGATTACATTAAAGTAGGTGAGGAAAAAGGGAAGATCATTGACATCACATTGACCAAGATTGCCATGCTCAATGATGATGATGATGTGATTTATATTCCAAATAATAAAGTCTATACGTCTGAAATCATCAACTATACGCTGCGGGAACTGAAGAAGGTCAATATTGAATTTGAAACGCCGGTGGACGTCGTTGGACGGATCGATGATCTCGAACGTGATCTGATTCACGAATTGAATGAATTTGATCACTTAATCGTCAAAGACAGTTACTGGCTGAAAGTCGTCGATGTAAAGCGGACTCATTTAAGTTTTAAATTCAGTTATGTGTTGAAGCAGTTAAACCGGGATCACGAATTCCAGATCCGTAAAAAAACCGTGCGGAAAGTGGTCGATTTCATCAATTCACGTGGCTCGGAGTCGGGTCATGGCGAGGAATCGGATTAGTTTCAATTTAGGCGTTGCGGTCATTGTAATTCGCCGGCGCTTTTTTTACATTGAATCAAAATTACCGCGATGGACCAGGTCGAATTTCAACATGCGCATCATCGTCAATGGATTAAAGAACTCGATTTCTTCCAGGATGAGGTGAAAATCTTCCAAAATGAATTGGTCAAAGTGTGGCAACAACACATTCAGAGTTTTTCCATCCAGGAGCACGTGCAGGAATACCGCAGCATTCTGATGAAAAAATTGGTGCACATCGACGATTTCCGTCACGGGATACTGGAACTGGAGCGTCAGATGGCCAACGGAGAATTGGAGGGTATTGATGTCCGGCATGCTCAACTGGCGCAGGATATTGAAGCTTTTCGCCAGGATTTTGCGACACTAAAGGACACCTTTCACCGGTTTGTTATTCGCAATGACTGAGTCAACCGGTTGATGATCCGAGCATTCCTGATTGCAATAGAAATCATGATCATTTCTGATCCATGTTAGCCAACTTTTGCATCCAGCTCTTTACTTTGAATCGAAAATAGAACTTCCATGAAAAACATCTTGATCGCTACCGATTTTTCCGAAAATGCACGCAATGCATGGGACTATGCGTGGAAACGGTTTGGAGCCCAGACCCGCTACCACATCATCCACGTGGTCTCACCGGTGTATGAGCCGGCCGATATTCCGGTTATTTCTGCGGTTGCAACCAAAAACAAACGCGAAGTGGCCCAAACCATCCTGGATAAATGGGTCGGTAAAATCAAACACGATCACCGTGATGACGAAGTCCTTATTGAAACGTTGTTAGAGGTTGGCAGTCCCGCCAACACGATCGTGGAAATGGCCAAGGAAATGAATGCCGATTGTATCCTGATGGGAACCCAGGGTGAGCATTCTAAATTGGACCGGTGGTTAGGAACCATCTCGATGCAAGTCGTCGACCATGCCGAAGCGCCTTTGTGGCTGGTGCCTTCCGGCTATGAACCGGATGGATTAAATACAGCCATCTACGCCTCGGACCTGCAGGCATCCGATCCATTTTACATCTGGGAAGCTATCCAGATCATGGAACCGGAGAAACCCATCCTGAAGTGTGTCCACATCGGTCACCACAATCCGGATGATGAACGCAAATGGTCCCAAATCCAGGATATCTTTGCAGAGCGCAGCCCAACCATCCAAACCCAGTTTCAATGGCTGGAAACGACTCAACAGGACATTGCCACCCAACTCCTGGAATACATCCAATGGAATGAAGCAAATTTGTTGGTCCTCTATTCGCCACACCGGAGCTGGTTGCAACGATTATTTCATAAGAGCATCGTCAAGGATTTTGAAGGACATATGACGGTTCCAGTGCTCATCGTACGCTAATACCGGTGATGGAATCTGTCAAGGATATAAAGTCGGTCACTGACGTCCAGCGCCTGGTCGACGCTTTTTATACCAAGGTGCTCGATGATGAGGTGATCGGTCATTTCTTCACCCGGGTGGTGCCATTGGATCTGGATGTGCATCTTCCCATCCTCTATCGTTTTTGGGAGAACATGTTACTGGACCGTCCGGTGTATCAGGGAAACCCGATGCTAAAACACCTGGCCATGGATGCGATCTCACCAATGGAGCCGCAGCATTTTGCCCGCTGGTTGGAACTGTGGAAGGAAACCGTAGACACCTATTTTGCAGGAGAATTGGCGGAGAAAGCCAAATACCGGGCCGAACAAATTGCCCTTTTAATGCAACATAAAGTAGATGCCCGGCGAAAGGGATACCACTAACCGGATCAATTGGCAGGTGCCGGGATCTGCTTGAAAAACCACTCATAAAAATGACGAAATTCCTGACCCCAGTACGCTTCATTGTGTGCAGCCCGGGCGCGTAAATGAATGGAATATTCCTCAGGTTGGAATCCAGCATCCCGCATGACTTTTTCAGTCAATTGCAGGGCTTGTTCCATGCCACGCATTTCCTTTTTGCCGGCAGCCAGGTAAACGGCAGCATGTGGTCCTTCGATGCGCAAGGGTAAATCCAACACCGCAGGATTAAACCAAAGAGAAGGGGATAAAACTCCTACCTTACCGTAGGTATCATTGAATCGGAAGGCGGCGTAGAAGGCCAGTAAACCACCCATGGAGGAACCACTGAAGCCGGTATACTCGCGATCGGGAAACGTGCGGTAATTGGCATCGATCCAGGGTTTCAACGTATCGGCAAAAAAAGACAGCGTGGCATGGCCCAGACCGCCGGCATCTCCCCGGGGGTATGGTGCGTACTCATTGATGCGTTCGACACCGGCATGATCGACTGCTACCAGGATGGCTTGTCTGGCCAGCGGTTGGTTTTCAACGACTTCGCGGAGTTTCCAATGTCCGTAAGTGGCGGTTTCCTCATCAAACAGATTCTGGCCGTCCGGAAGATAAATCACCGGATAGCGCCGGGCGGGTTCCCGGTGGTAATTTACAGGTAGGAGTATGCGTACAGCACGATACCTGTTGAGCTGTGGCATATATAACCCGTCATGCACTTCCAGTTGAGGCTTCATAGATGATTTAAAAAGAATGCCCAAGATGCAAAAAACTATTTGACGATCAAGGTTGGGATCCGTTCATTTACCGACATCAGTTTTTCCGTGACACTGCCTAACAGAAGCAAATCCAGGGTAGAATGTCCCTTGGCTCCCATGACCAATAAATCGGCACCATGTTCCAGTGCCCAATGATAAACGTCCGATCCAATGCCAAACAGCTTCCTCTCGGCCAGATATGTGGTAACCTGCACTTCCGGATCACCGTATTTTTTCAGAAACGCTTTGGCTGCATCTTGCTTGGATTCCACCAGGTATTCTTTCATCTGTTGCGGAACATGCAGCGATTTGTAAGCGCTGATGTTGGGATTTTCATAGACATGAAGCAAGTCCACTTCAATCGCTCCCGGAAGGTGTCTGGCGATTTGCTGGGCCATCAGAAATGCGGCCGCAGAAGCATCCGAAAAGTCAACTGGAACACAAATCCGGCTGATCTTCGTAAGACTTAATTCCGGAATAATCAGGGCATGCGCCGGCGTCTTCCGGACCAGGTTTTTGGCTAGGATGCCGTGGGATGCCGTGCCGGCTTTTTGCCCGATGACCAATAAGCGAGTATCCAGTTCGTTGGAGAGATGGATCATTTCAGATAATGGATCCCCGGGTTGTACGATGACCTCTTCCAGTTTACCGACACTGTCCGGATAAAATACCAGGATTTCATCGTGCATTTGTTGCCGAACCTGTTTCCGTAGACTTTCCAGGGTCCAGGCAGATGGATTTTCTTCAGCAACTACGGTAAATTCCCAGGGTACAACGTGAACAAATGACGTTTTTGCGATCATTCCCTGATGATCGATGAAATGCAGATAGTCCAGGACGCGGCTATCAATGGTCGAAAGCTCTAATCCAACCAAAGCATGTTGAAATATCGGCGTTGTCATGTGCTAAATTTTGGTCAATATGCCAGTATTCGTCCATTGAACCGATGATGGGTATCAGATCATCTACTGACTCCCATTGGA
>JAGQXC010000058.1 GCA_020436785.1 Saprospiraceae bacterium
ATGCATCCCGGTAGGGTTGCATGTCCAGAGGTACATCTTCCTGTTGGGTTTCTACAGTCTCCATGTTGGCGGGCATCTGCATCGGTAACAGGGCGGAAGGTTCGCTGGTGCCGCTGATGATGTCCAGTAACGCCTGGTCCTGGACACTGAAGCTGACCAGGATGGCATCCGCCGCCGGCTCAAATTCCATGACGGTGGGATTGGATGCATCGAGGCAAACAATCACCGGTTTATCGCCCATGACTTTTTTGGTATCCAAAACCAACTGGAGATCGGACTGGTTGGAGGTCGTGACCGTTTTGCCCTGATAGGTTCGGTTGGTGAATGATTCGGTGGGATCCCCGCCGGCGATGCTGGGATTTCTGGCCCGATCTGCCGTATAGGGACTGTATTGCAAACTGATCGGAAGGTATCCGTTACCTCCTTTTTCCAAATCCTCTTTGCTGTAGCCCACTCCGGATGCAGGACTCTTAATAAATACCAGCGCGGCATCTGCCTGGCTGGGATCGTCGGTGACATTGAAGTATTTCCGGACAATATCCAAATTGACCGGGTCATCGATGCGTTCTTCGGTCCGGTTGCCAAACCATCCGACCGTCGCCGGGAAAGTGCGTTTGGGGACGAAGACGGTTTTTGTTTTAGCCAGGGGGAGCGTCTGTGCCGCATTTTTGGTCAGGACGATGGATTTCACCTGCGCCTCGTATCCGGCCCGCATGAAGTCCGGGTTTCCCACCGTTTTGGCCGATTCTTCCGGATCGAGGTAAGGATTTTCAAAAAGCCCGGTACGGAAAATATTCCTGAGCAGGCGTATGGCTGACGCATTGAAACGGTTGCGGGCGGCTTCTTCGCCGTATTTTTCCACCAGCATTTGGTAGGCGGCCAGGACGGGTTCTGCATCGTTGTTCCCGCCAAATTGATCGACACCGGCCTCGATCACTTTGAAATGCCGTTCGGCAACCGTGGCGGTCTCCATCCCCCAGCATTTTCCCAAAAACTGGTCCGGGGTTCCCGGATCTGCCGTAATCATCCAGTCGGTACAAACCACGCCGTCATAGCCATATCTATTCCGCAAGAGGTCGGTAATGATGTACTTGCTGTAGCTGTTGCCCACATTTTCATGATACACTGTATCCAGATTGTAAGAGATGGTATAATAAGGCATGACCGCAGAAGCCTGTCCGGTACCGCCGGCGAGTTTGAAAGCGCCTTCGGTGAAAGGTTTCAATTGGTCCTGGAGATCATTCCCCGGGTAGACCGCGAATTTGCCATAACCAAAATGGCCATCTCGACCTCCCTCTTCGGGCCCTCCACTGGGCCAATGTTTGACCATGGCATTGACACTTTGCATTCCCCAGCCGCCATCATCCGAAGTTTGAAAACCATCTACATATGCTCTTGCCATATCCGTAGCCAGGTCCGGGTCTTCTCCGAAGGTACCCGGCACCCTGGCCCAACGGGGTTCGGTGGCGAGGTCAATTTGGGGTGAAAGAGCCGTAGCAATACCCAGAGCACGGTATTCTTTGGAAGCAATTGTGCCAAACTGCTTCACCAGTTCCGGATCGAAAGTAGCCGACAAACCCAATGAACCCGGCCACATCGAAATGCTGCCACCAGCTCCTAAATTGTATTCAGCGGTAGCTACAGTGCCATGCCGTGGATCGGACGAGTTGTTGGCAGGAATGCCCAGTCCGAGTCCTTCCACCAATGCCTGGACATTGTTATTCCATTGAGCGGCGACCGCCGGTGATTCAACTGTGGTCATCAGGACATGGCGCACATTATCATTTTTTAGGAAATCAACTTGCTGATCGGTCAGATCGGACGGTTTAGCGCCACTCTCCGGGTAGGCTTTGCCATGATAGGTGCCATCTCCACGGAATCCTCCTCCCGGAATGCGCTGGTGGGCGCTGTAAAGCATCAATCCGGCGATCTGATCAATCGAAAGCTGACCGGCCAGGTCGGCAGCGCGTGCATCTACGTCGAGGCGCCAATCTTCATAGGCATCCAGTTTTCCATTTTTGTTCAAATCTTTAAAAGCATAACGGTCCACAGTCAGAATGGAAATACCGGATTCCGGCGAATAGCCGAGGGTAGCCCCACCGGAGTTGTTGATGACCATAAAATCCCCATGGGCAGCTTCTGTCCAATTGGGTCCGCAAGCGGAAAACAGAAGGATGATGCCTGAAACGATGATAGAAAACAGGAGTCGGTTGACTGGCTTCATGATGCTTGTCTTTTTCAATGTGTCAATTCGACACAATATAAGTATAAAGGGAAAGGTTATCCATTATTTTTCAGGAATTTAAAAGGGCAGACCGGGTTATTCGTACGATAATATCTATAAAAATAGCTTACATTGATGAAAACTGTAGCTTCCGGGATGATCCGGAATAGTGGATCATGGAAGGGTAGGTCAGCATTTGAATAAATTCATATGGTCATTTTCAGGAAATTTACACCTAGTCCGGAGTTACAACCGATTGTTCGGGGTTTTGAGGTATTGCATATGAAATGGGAAGACGGTGAATCAATGCCTCCTCCTGAAATAACCTGTTTGGCCAATACCGAACAAAATTTGTATTTCTATCCGCACGACGCAGTCGTTACCGTATCCAGGGATAAAGGGTGCATGACCCAAGCACCGTCCTCAGTCGTTACCGGGCCGAAAGTACAACCGGTAATGCTTCGATTTGGCAAAGATTACCTGATGATAAAAGTGCAATTTTATCCCACAGGTTTATTCCGGCTTCTGGGCATACCCATGCAAAAACTGATAAACAATGGGCTCGATGCACGTGAATACTTACCGGACATCGAGAAGCTTAATGCCTATCTACGCACAGAAATCCAATATGAAACCATGATAGCTGCCATTACCCATTATTTAACTGAAAAAATTAAAGAACGGCTGTTGCCGGAAGAACCCATTGACCAGGTGGCTATTGAAATGCTGGATCCGGATTCAAAAAATCTTTTAAAGGATTGGGCTTCCAGGGCTTGCCTCAGTGTACGCCAGTTTGAACGATCATTTAGTCAACGGGTGGGTGTTTCACCAAAAATGTATACCCGGATTGTACGCTTTGAAAACGTAATGCGATTTAAAAACGCCAATCCGGGATTAAGCTGGTCCGAGATCGCCATGCAGCATGAGTACACGGATTCATCGCATTTGTTGCGCGAATTCCGGCAATTTGCCGAATTTCCACCGGGTAGCCTTACGAGGTTTCAAACGAGTGGACATGGCGATTTTCCTTCCGGATAAATGTTGTCGTTTTTTTACTAAATGGCTGAATCTATCCTGACATAGCTTTGAGGACCACATCAAATAATTGCAAAGTGGTCAAATTAATAAGCTATGGAAAAAGGAACCGCATTGGTTAAAGTTAGAAAAGACAGTCCTGGAGTAATCATTCCACCCCCCATGATTTATGCCCTTTTTTTTGTTGGTGGAATTGGGCTGAATAAAATCGTGCCTATTCATTTGCAAGCCTGGAATCCATGGAGCCGATTCGCTGGAAGTTCACTAATCGTGCTGAGTTTCGTTTATTTATTACCCAGTTTGTGGAAATTTCTGAGAACCCATAACACACTGATAACCATCAGGCCGGCGAATTCGTTGGAAACAAACGGTATCTATGGATGGACTAGAAATCCTATGTATTTGGCCTTGTTAATCTTATATACCGGGATTGCGTTCCTGGTACAAAATTATTGGGGCATTGTTCTTAGTCCATTGGTCTTGTTGGTCATCCAGGAATACGTTATTGTTCGTGAAGAAAAATATCTGGAACGGGCGTTTGCACAGGAATATCTGAATTACAAGAAATCGGTGCGCAGGTGGGTGTAATGGTGCGGTTCAGCTGAAAGCCCAAAAGGCAATCACCAGTGCCAGGGCAACTCCGATGCCACCACTGGTCAGTAGATAGGCCCGTTCACTGCGAAAGGAAGTGAATTTGAAGAGCAGCCAGGCGATTATTAATTGGGTCCCAAATAACAGACCTAGATAAATCAGGAACACCAACCAATTTCCGAGATTGGACATCCAGCCTAAATTATAATTCCCCTCATCGATGAAGAATAAAAAAAAGGAGATCAGTAGCGCGCTGGCAAACAGAATATAGGCGGATTTCTCCTGGTTCAATTTGTTGATGACGGTTTGCATCGAATCTATTTTTACCAAGGTAATGGGTTTTGATTTTTCTGACAAATCATTCTGATTTCAAGGTAATCAAAGTGATCTCCGGCGCCATCCCCAACCTCCCGGGAAAGCCAAGCCATCCCAGTCCGCGGTTGACGTAAAGAAATTGTTCGTTTTCTTCATACATTCCGGCCCAATGCTTGTATTTGTACTGGATCAGACTCCATTCCTTCTTACGGGTTTTGATACCTGCCTGCATCCCATGGGTATGGCCGGATAGGGTGAGGGCAATGTCGGTTGTTCCGGTCACCTCGCTGGACCAATGGGATGGATCGTGTGAAAGCAATATTTTAAAGTCTATATTATCGACACCCTGCATGGCTTGTTGAAGATTACCATATTGTTTAAAAGGAGGCTTACCCCAGTTTTCCACTCCGATCAGGGCCATTTTAGCGCCGGCCCGGGAGAGGACAACGGCTTCATTTCGCAATAAAATAAATTGAATGGAGGGAAAAAATTCAATGATCTGGCGAAAATTTTCCTCTTTTTGGGTTTCGTTTGGCCATTCACTGTAATCCCCGTAATCGTGGTTGCCCAGGACGGCATATTTGCCGTGATGAGCCTTGATTTTTTTCAAAACCTCTTGCCAGCCTTTTAATTCCCACGCATAATTATTGACCAGGTCGCCCGTAAAAAAAACATAGTCGGCGTGCAAATGATTGATCAGATGTACGGCGCGTTCGAGGATGTTGTACCGGTAATTGAAACTGCCTAAATGGATGTCGGAAATATGAACAATTCGTAATCCGTCAAAGGCCCGGGGAAGGTTTTTTATCGTTAATGGTACCTGGTAAATTTTAAACCGGTAAACGGTTCGAAAAATCCCAAACAGGATGACAAAAAAGGGCAGGAATCCAGCGAGTAAGCCAATAATACTGATTAATAAAAAAGATAAATCGGGGCGTAAATTAAAATTTGCAGCATGGAGGATCGTCAGGATAACTGCAAACAACAACTTCGGGGCAAACGAAGATACCGTTAATCCGTATAATGATGAAACCCAAAGTTGCCGGCGACGGGGATGCATCTTGTCAAAACGGATTTTCAGGATCAGGATGGAAGCCACCAATCCGAAAGTAAAAGTCCAAAAAAGCACATTGATGGCAGTAATAAGCAGGGGATGGTGAACCAGAGCGGTTCGGGTGATGGATTGCAACGCATGAAAAGCAAAGGCATCAACAACGATAAGGAACATACAAAGCAAAAGAATGACAGGGAAGGAGAACCGGCGCATTATTCCTGATTTACCGGTTTCTCCAATTCGACGCCGGCTGACGATGATCGACGGGGATCTCTTAATGCCCAGAAAATACCCTTGACTCCGTCCACCCATTTATCATACATAAAAATCAGCGTTATTTCTTCCAGCGTTTCGATGATCCCTAAGCCAATCATTAGCCAGAACAACCACATCACCGGACCGAAAAATAACATCCATAAGATAAAAACCGATTGAACGATGGCTGAACTTTTGGCAAGGTAAGTATGGAACGCCGTGGTTTTACCATATTTCTGGAAGGCCAGCGCCATCTGGATCAGGTACGGGGTAAAGGCAATCACGATCCACACCCAGTGAGTGATCACAAATGACCGTTCAAAACAGAGAACGCCTAATAATCCCATGGTGAACGTGAGTTGATCTCCAAGTGAATCCAATTGTGAGCCCCGGGAACTGCTGATTCGTAACCGGCGGGCTAAAAATCCATCAATGGCATCGGTGCTGTAACTGAGCAACAACAGCCAGGTGAACCATTCCCGCTGACCGGTCAACAGTAAGATGCCCAGGACCGGGGACGC
>JAGQXC010000471.1 GCA_020436785.1 Saprospiraceae bacterium
ACGCCGGATATGCTTCGGCATTCAGTTTAAACAGTTTTATGGCATCTGCATTTTTCTCCTTCTTCAGCATTTGGTAGCCCGCCCAATTCATGTAACCTTCCCTGAACATGGTCCATCCCGGATACTCTTGTACCGCATGATGGTATGCCTCGATGGCCTGATCAACTTCTCCCGCTTTCAGAAGGTCAAAAAGGGCCTCCTCGGACAGTGGCGCATATTTGTTTTGACCGGCATAGACTGCGGCTAATGAAGCAAAAGCGGTAACCGACCGGGGATAGGCTTTGGTCACCAGGTCCAGGATGGCTTCGGCATCCGCATATTCCCCCCTGGCAGCGTATTCCTGGGCCAGATCTTTCATTTCCCCTTCGTAAAAGGGCGCCATGTCTCGGCCAGCAAGTGCAACCTTAACGCCCTGTTCCCTGATTTTCCGGATCAACGGATTAACATATTCGACTTTTCCGTCTTCGGGATTCCATTTGTCGTATTCCATATAATGTGCTGTCGCCGCAGCCACCTCTTTTCCTTTCAGCCGCTCGACCACATGGAGAGCCCCGTCAATACCGGCAGAAACTCCGGCGGTGGTGAGAATGGATCCATTATCCACAAAACGAGTGTGTTCCAAAACCTGAGCGCTGGGAACGATTTCTTGCAACCGGTCGATGAATCCGTGCCAGGTGGTGACTTTCAAATGATCGAGCAGACCGGCCGCAGCAAGGATCCTGGCTCCGGTACAAACCGACATTTGCACCGTACCCTGATCGGCCAGATGGTGGATCCAGTCCATGACCCGTTCATCCCGGGAAGTGGCCATAGCGCCTCCGCCCGGGTAAACGACAATGTCCGGACGGGGTGCATTCGCGATGGAATATTCCGGCTGAACCGTAACGTAACCCTGTGCAACAATGGGCTTGCCATCAACGGAAACGGTATAAGCGTGAAATCCTTCGGTGGCGCCAAAAACCTCGCCAGGGCCACTGAAGTCCAATAATTCTACGCCTTCGTAAAGAAAGATGGCCACCTGGTAGTCCGATTTTCCCGGTGGAATTTGTTGCGCATGACTCACTGCCAGGATGCAAATCAGGTAAAGGGTTGTCAATAATTTCATGATTGTGAGATTTTACTATTTTGGCCTAAATCGTCCGTTAAATACGGATTCATCTGCCTGATATTTAGAAAAAAATCCATAATATTAAGGAAATAGCGCCAAGTCAAGGCGTTCAGTACATTTTAACAACAAACTGTCTGGATATGTCCGGTATTAGGCTCAATAAAACCGCCCGAACAAGGAAAATCATCTTTTTGATCCTGCCCCAAATGCACATCCTGGATTTTGCCGGTCCCTGTCAGGTCTTTTACGAGGCCAGTCAATTGGGAGCGTTGCCGCTTCAAATGCATTTTGTTTCATTCCAACCGGATGCGATGACCCAACAAGGGTTGTGGCTAACACAATTGGAATCACCGGATCATATTTCCCTACATTCCAACGATCTGATCGTGGTACCTGGCATCGATTACGATTCGTTCCAACGGGGCGATTTGCATGACGCATTGGGTCCGTCGATTCAATGGTTACAGGAAAAACAACAATTGGGTATCCCGATCGCATCCATCTGTTCCGGTGCCATGATCCTGGCTGCTGCCGGTATTCTAAATGGCCGCCAGGCGACCTCCCACTGGAAATGCCTGGATCAGTTAAGACGCGATCATCCTTCGGTAAAGGTGAAGCAGGACTGCCTGTTTGTCAAAGACCACCAGGTTTATACCAGTGCCGGGATGAGTTCAGGCATCGACATGTGTCTGGCCATCGTCGAAGAATGGTATGGACCGGTACTGGCATCCAGGACTGCCCGGGAAATGGTCATTTTCCTGCGCCGCAATAAAGATCATAACCAGGAAACCGTTTACCTGGATTATCAATCGCATTACAATTCGGCCATTCACCGGGTGCAGAACTACCTGATCAGCCACCCGGAAAAAAATCCCAGCCTGGCCGAACTGGCTGCTCAAGCCACTATGAGTGAACGCAACCTCACCCGCATGTTCAAGGAGGTCACCGGCCATACGATCACTCAATTCAAACACCGTCTGAAGCTCGAATTGGTAAAAGGATTTTTACACAATCCGGACCTTACGATCGAGGCCATTGCCCAGCGCTGCGGATATCAGGATGCCCGGCAATTACGCCGGATATGGAAAGAAGAGATGGGCACTTCGTTGCGGCAGAGCCGTCTGGGTTAGTAAATTATCCGGTTCAATTCCACCACACGGCATAACGCTGTCTGCGCAGCTCTAATGCCAGCTTTTCTTCCATTTTCAATGCCTCAGCCCGGGAAGCCATCGGCTCGATGTGATTGTACAGGCTGGGACGCAAAAACCTGCCGTATTTAAGCACGATACTGGAAGAGAGGTTATGGCCTTGTTTATTCCGGTAACCGGTCCGGTGTTGCTCGAAGCGCTCTTTGGGATCTTTACTGGTCATACCGACATAGAGGCACTCCAACACGCCATTGTACTGCGGGTTGGCATCACGGAAGCGGGCATTTTCGGTAAATACCTTTCTGGACAACTCGATGACGTAAACGCGGTAGCGTGCTGGCATTCCCTTTTAGATTACGTGAGAACCTGAAAATATGTATCTTTTCATACACCCAAGATCCGGGTTATTGCGGGAAAACAAAAAATGGAGTTAGAAGTACTTAAATATCCTGCCCAAAATTCAAAAGCTGCAAACCCTCCCGTGTTATGTGTGCATGGCATGTGGCATGGGGCCTGGTGCTGGCAGCCTTACTTTATGCCCAGCTGGTCAGAATTGGGTTATGACTGCTATGCAATGAGTTTATCCAACCATGGTCAAAGCGCTCGCCGTAAAGCTTTCAACCGCTTACGGATCCGTGATTACATGGATGACGTCAAGCAGGTCATCGAACAAATTGGCCAACCACCGGTAATTATTGCACATTCCATGGGTGGTTTCATTATACAAAAGCTCCTTGAATCCGATGAAGTATCCGTATCCGGGGTCGTTTTGCTAGGTTCCGTACCTCCATTTGGCGTCCTGCGGCCCACTTTGACCGTCCTTAGCGATTATCCTGCCACCTTTCTACGGGCCAATCTTACGTTTAATCTGAAATGCATCGTAGATACACCGGAAAGGTTTCGACGGATATTCTTTTCCGACCAGGTTCCGGAATCGCAAGTTCAGGATGCATTAAAAAAAATCAATACCGAGTCCTATCTGGCCTACCTGGATATGCTCTTCCAGCCGGTGCGGCGTAATAACATCCATACGCCCCTGCTGGTCCTTGGTGGTGAAAAGGACCATGTAATTCCCCCTGACCTGGTTAAACGAACAGCTGCTTATTACGGAGTAGATCCCATCCTCTTTCCCGGAATGGGCCATAATCTGATGTTGGAGCCTCAATACCAATTGGTGGTCGAACACATCGATGGCTGGATCAGGGAATTAGCACCAAGCCAAGCCCATCTCGATTGATAAATCCGGATTTTTCCGGAACTAATCGCTTGATGTCTTTGAGGGTTGTGTATCATTGTTGACCAAAATTAATTTCGCTTGATGAATCAGTACGTTGCCAAAGGGACTTTCGAAGTGAAAATGAATCCCCAATCTCAGGAACAAGTGGGTACCCATACCATGGGCCGCTATCTCCTGGATAAACAATTTATTGGGGACCTGGAAGCCGCCAGTACCGTTGAAATGTTGGCGGCGGGTACTGAAAATGGTGCCGGCGCCTATGTAGCCATTGAACGCATCACCGGCAAATTGCACGGTAAAGCAGGTACGATCATCCTTACTCACACCGGGACAAGAACCAAGACATCACAGGAACTTCGGGTGGCGGTTGTACCCGGATGTAGCACCGGAGACCTGGCGGGGCTGACCGGGACCATGGAGATCATCATTGAGAATAAAATCCACCATTATGTATTCACCTATCAACTCGGTGAATAATCCCCATCTCAGAATTAATTTAAACGGACGTAGGGAGCATCCAGTTGCTTTAAAGCCCCATTTAAGGTGGTGACTTCCGTAAGAATCCGATCATAAGCTGTCTTTTTCTCCGCCACCAGCTTTACCAGATCATCATAGCGCTCGTAACATCCGGGGGTTGGACGGTCATCCTGACCATTAACGATGGAATACAGGTAGGCAATCTGATCATCAAGCATGGATGGATAATTGATCGGGTCCTGACCGCTTTCACTCCGGGTCTGAATCAACTGTTTTTCCAGGTCATTAATGGCAGAAGTCAGTTGCTGGCTTTGATTCAGCCACGATGGTTTGGAATTATCGCGGGTACCCCAGGCCTCCAGTTCCTTGATCTGACCGCGAATGGTCCGGATCTGACCGATCATAGCATGGACATCCTCCAGCATGGCTTTGCATTGTTTTGCAAGTTCAAATTCAGCCTGGAGATCCGCATCGCTGCAGGACCAGCGTGGGTCTTTCAGGACACGCAAACGTTCCGTAACATTTCTGCGTCCGTCGGTTAATTGCACAGTATGGATGCCTGGCATGGCCTGGATACCCCGGGTATTTGCGAGTGAAAACACCGCACCTTTCTGCACCTTGGGCGCTGCATACCGCAAGTCCCAAACAAAACGGTTTAGCCCGGTTTTCAGGGTTAGTTTTTGTTCTCCGTCCTGGGGCTCCGCGGAAAATACGATGGATTGGGTGCTGTCCGGACTGGTTATGGTCAACCGCGCATGGGAATAGTCCACATTTTCGGCAGCGTAAATGTAAATCACCGCCCCAAGGGGAGATGGATCGGGCTTCGCACCTGCATCCAGCCACCGGTTGGAAAACTGGGTACGGTATGCATCCGGAACCGGCAATAACGATTGATTGGGCGTGATCGTATTACGCAGAACCGGAAGATCGTCGAGGATCCAGAATGACCTTCCTTGGGTGGCAATGACCAGATCATTGCCTTTCACCTGCAAGTCGGTGATGGGAACGATAGGAAGATTGCCTTGCATGGATTGCCAGGAGCTGCCATTGTCCGTGGAGATGTAAAGTCCATATTCGGTACCGGCATAGAGCAACCCCTGCCGCTCCGGATCTTCCCGCACGACACGAACGAAATGACCGGCAGGTATCCCGTTATTGCCATCGGTCAGCAAATCCCAGCTCCGGCCAAAATCGGTGGTCCGGAAAACGTAGGGACGGGTATCGTTATCCCGGTATTTATAGACAGCTATGTAGGCCGTACCCGGTGAATGCGGTGAAACCTCTATGCTGTTTACAGTCCCTTGCTCCGGCATCCCGGAAGGGGTGATTTCTTTCCAGGTCTTGCCTCCATCACGGGTGATATGGACCAGGCCGTCATCACTGCCCGCCCATAAAGTAAAGGGATCATGCATTGATTCTTCGAAAGCAAAAATGGTATTGTACAATTCAACGCCGGTATGATCGTGCTGGATCGGCCCCCCCGGGATATCCTGCTGCGCATCGTTATTAGTGGTTAGATCCGGACTGATCACCGTCCAGGTAATGCCGCCATCGGTGGATTGGTGTACAAATTGGGAACAGTGGTAAACCGTGTTGCGGTCAAAGTGTGAAATGCGGATGGGGGCATTCCATTGGAAGCGGTATTTGATGTCGCGTGGCGCCGTGCCATCGTGCATCTGCGGATAAGCAACGACATCCCGCGAACGTCCCTGTGACCGGTCCAGCAAGGTGATTTGTCCGATGTAGTTACCGGCAAATATCCGGTCAGGGTTCTGGGGATCCACCGCTACATACCCGCTCTCACCTCCGCCGACGGAAAACCAATTCTGCAGGGGTGTCAAACCGCCGGTCGTTTCTGAGGGAATACTGATGGTGGTGTTATCCTGCTGGGCTCCATAGACCCGGTAGGGAAACTGATCGTCGGTCGTGACCCGGTAGAATTCGGCCGTAGGTTGATTGAACTGGGTCGTCCAGGTTCCTCCGCCATTGAAGGAAATGTTGGAACCACCGTCATTGGATTCAATCATCGCCAAAGGGTTTTGGGGATTGATCCACAGGTCATGATTGTCTCCGTGAGGGGTATTGATCCGGTTGAAGGTGCGGCCATCGTCGGTCGATTTCCACATGCGGGTATTTAAGAGAAAGAGGGTATGTTCCTCCGTGGGGTGGGCAAAGATGTGGCTATAATACCAGGCCCTTTGGCGGATGTCGTGATCCCGGTTGATCCGCTTCCAGGTACTGCCGCCGTCTTCGCTGAGATAAAGTCCTCCTTTGGTTTCATCGGCCGCCTCCTGGGTGACCCACATCCGGTCCGGGTTGACGGGTGATATGGTGATTCCGATGCGTCCGACCTGTCCTTCCGGCAAACCATTGCGTACTTGTGTCCAGGTATCCCCGCCATCCGTGCTTTTCCATAATCCACCTTCATCGCTGCCATCTACCAGGGTCCATGGTTTCCGCTCGGCGGTCCACATACCGGCAAACAAAATGTTGGAATAACGGGGGTGCATGACCAGGTCGATGGCGCCCGTGCGATTGCTGACGAAATGTACTTTTTTCCAGGTCGATCCTCCGTCCAGGGTCCGGTAGATGCCTCGTTCGGCCGAGGGGCCGAACGCATTACCCAGAACTGCTGCATAAGCAATGTCCGGATTATCCGGATGAAGCACGATACGTCCGATCTGTGCCTGAATGTCCAGGACATGACGCCAGGTTTTACCGCCATCCAATGACTTGTAGATGCCATCTCCTGCAGACACATTTCCCCGAATACATGCCGATCCGGTGCCTACATAAATGATGGCCGGATTGGGTTGATAAACGGCAATGGCGCCAATCGATCCGGTTCCGAAGAAACCATCGGAAATGTTTTTCCAGGATTCTCCACCGTCGGTGGTTTGCCACACCCCGCCTCCGGTCGTGCCCATGTAATAGGTGAATATTTGGTTATTAACCCCACTCACTGCCGTGCAGCGACCGCCGCGGGTAGGGCCGATCATGCGATATTGAAGTCCGTTGTATACATTGGCTGGAATGGATTGTGCCAGGGCGATCAAACTACATCCCAACATTAAAATCGTCAGACAACGACGGTAAGAAAATGGCATTTGCATAAGTACCGGTCCGTTTTGCTCCAAAAATCGGAAAAATATTCCGGTGTGCCCATGTAAGATCGCGATTTCGGATGGATCCAGCTATTCGAACGGACCATCAATTGCAGACCAATGCATCTCCAAATTTGCCTGATTATGCAATATTTTCCGATATCCCGAAGAAACCCAATTGCACAACCAGCCCCTGATTAATGTTGCGACGCTTATTCGAAATTTGAAAAAATAACTGCCCGCTAATACCAATGAGCAAAGATTTACTACCCTTTTAACACAAAAAAGTTGTTTCGATACATTCCAAACACGAAACAGTCCTCGGTATTTTGAACAAAAGTATTTGGTGAGCTTGGATGACCAGTCTCTGTTCTGCGGGCATTCTTTCCGCTACCTCAATCATTGTTTATCAATATTGGAGGTATTCCGGTTATCATGAAATGTTCTGGGCCATCCCGACTTTGCAAGGGAAGATTCGCCTTTAATGGCGCAAATCTCCGTTGGAAGATAGGATGAAGGATGCAAATTAACGATCGCATAGATGGAATAATCATTTGAAATGGCGATATCATTTCCTGTAAGACCGGTCATCCAAACATTGTAATCCATCAGTCCGTCCGGAAGAAATACGCCCAGTTTACGTATTCGATCGGCATCCGTAAATGCGGTAACCAGCCGGTTGTTTTCCGTTATGGCACCAAATTCACAACCTACAATCAACGATTTCTCGCCACTGGCGGCATTGACCAGATTAATCCCATTGTCATATTCATAGAATTGCCCGTTTGGTCCGATCCATTTACGATTTCCATTTGAACGGGAAGTACCCGACCAAAGAAAGCTCCCGTTGCTTCCGTTGATGATGTGGTTGGTAACCATGCTTTCCCCAACCTTGCGAAATGCACAAAATAGATTTCCATTATCCAGAATCGCAATATTGTTAATGCCAGTCAGGTGGGTACTAATTTCAAGGGTCCATACAATAGCACCTGTGGCGGCATTTACGGCAATGAGTGCCGGTTTTCCGTTTTGGTTGGTATAATAGTAAGCCATATTGTTTTTACCAATATAGATGCCTGAAAAGACACCGCCTTCTACCGCTTTATTATTGTAATAAATCCTGTTCCCATTTTTGTCGATGCCATAAATTGCCCGACTGTATACGCCACTTCCAACAGATCCCAATATAAGATTACCATCATCGGTCAATGCCAATGCTCCGATCTGTCCTTTGGTGTAAAATTTTGCATCAGGATTATCCGGATATGGAAGTTCATTCGGTACTTCCCAGGTCCATTTAAAACCCCCCGTATTAGGATCCATTGCATACAATGTATAATAGCCAATGACATAGACGGTGCCATCGTCTCCAACAACAATTGGACTGCTGATCCCGGAGGAATGATCTAGTTCACCGGACATCCAGCGCAAAGAACCATCATTTTGTTTTAACGCAAATATCCTGGCTGGCACCCACTTGTATGAAGTACCGGATGCGGCGTAATAGATGTCACCATTTTTACCAATGGCAAGGGTTGATGACATAAACATGGAGTCTTTAACCGGTGATTCATGAATCCACAAGGTATCTCCGACGGTCAGACCTGAAGTTGTCCCCGGATCATTCGGTCCATCATCAAAAATATCATCGACGATCTTACAATGTAAACTTGCCATAATGAAAAGCAAGCCTAAATAGTAAAGCAGCTTTTTAGTCGTTGCCTTTTTCATTTTTGATACATTTTGCTTCACTGTTTCCAACAGAATAATGTAGAAGAAGTTACTTTCATCACCGTTACAAAAAATTTGGATTTCGCCAGCTTCTCCTCTGCATTCTCAGCCGTGTCAACGTTGATAACAATCTGGTATTCTACAAGTTATTCATGTATTCAAATCCAATTACGGGTTACAAAATCCAAGCAACACCACTTTTCTGATTGAGCAAGATCATCCAGGGTAGTGAGCTGGGTTATTCTTCGGATAGCCGTCTGTTGAGAGATCCTCTTTTTTGGATCCGGTTACATACATGAACAATTCCCTTTTCAAACCGACTTAAAACCTTTTTATATTAGTCCACGGGGATGAAACCTGATTAAATATTTCATTTTGATCCATTCCATTCACCTATCCGACGAGCAATTACAAGAAGCCCTCGCATTTCCTGTACTGATCAGGGAATTGCATCAACATCTTATTGAATCTATGACCATTCCCGCCAGGCAACATCTGGAGATAGGGTCCGACACCCTGCTGCTAATGCCTGCCTGGAATAACCGATACATCGGTGTCAAGATGGTCACCATTTTCCCGGAGAACAACACGTCGGGGTTACCTTCAATCCAAGGTACCTACACCCTGATGAGCCGTACCGATGGTCGTATCCTTGCCACCATGGATGCCAAATTGCTGACCAATCTAAGGACCGCTGCTACATCCGCCCTCGTGGCGGGAAAGCTGGCCAGACCCGACGCTCAGCGACTGACGATGATCGGAACCGGTTCGCTAGCGCCCCACCTGATCCGGGCACACTGTAGCCAATTG
>JAGQXC010000472.1 GCA_020436785.1 Saprospiraceae bacterium
CTTCAAGCGTTGAAAATAGATTTCCATCGCCGCAAACATTCCAGATCCAATCGTAGGTGGACCAGGTTCCAAAATTAAAATAGGATCTGGCAATCGGACCTCGAATTTGTGTATAGTCGGACTCGAAGGAGGTGTTGGGCATATTTAATTGTTTGAATAGCTGGTTGGTATAGTCAACGAACGGCTTACCGGAGACTTTTTCAATAAGTAAGGCGAGTAAAATGTAGTTCGTATTACTGTAGAGAAATTGCGTATCTGGCGTGAAATTAAGTTCGGTTTGCTTTTCAAGTAGTTTTAATACATCTTCATTGGAAAAAGATTTTTCCCACCAGGCGATGCCTTGCAGACTCCAAAGGTCGTAACAGTCGCGAATGCCGCTGGTATGATTCAGCAATGATTGAATGGTTATTTTGTCACTGATGCCCTTGTATAAGGAAGGAAAATATTTTCTGATGTCATCAGTGAGATTTAATTTATTTCTCTCAATCAACGAAAGGATTGCCAGAGCCGTAAATTGTTTGCCATTGGACGCAATATTGAAACGTGTCGTATTGGTAATTAATGAACTGTCGGCGAAATCTGCATACCCGGCGCACTTTTTATAAATTACTCTTCCGTTTTGAATGATGGCGGTAGCAATTCCGGGAGCTTTTTCAGGGACATCCTGGGTTGCGATGCGATCCAGTCTCATAATTAGATCGGGCGCTATGGAATTTTGTGCCTTGCCGAGAATAAGAGTGAACAATAGAAAGGAGGTGGTCAATACAATCCTCATGCAGCAATTATTTTGAGTCCTATAACACGCTATTTCTTCTTTTGTTTGATCCAGTTCTTGTGGTTTGGATGACTGGGATCCGGTGGCTACCCTAAACATGACGAAACGGACTGCCAACACACCTTACGGCAATTTCCTGAATCCGAATAACTATCTTTAAGCTACATCGTGGAGTTGGTTCTTTCCTCTTCATGTCTGAATCGCTGGTAATGGAAAAACTGCCTTGGATTTCGGTGCTTTATTTTGTCATTATTCTAACATTGATCATTAATTTGATCATGACCGGACAGCGGCCAACCAAGACCCTGGCCTGGTTAATGGTGTTGGTCTTCTTACCGGTATTGGGCGCATTGCTGTATTTCACCTTTGGGGTCAACCGCAGGCAGTTTGGGTTCATTGATTTCAAGAAGAAAAGGCGTACCAAACGCTATCTGGCCCGCGCCGATCAATACCTCGACGGATTGCTGAAATCGGAAGAGCATCAATTGCAAAATACCCGCGGGATGGAACGGTGTGTCGAACAAATCAATGTCAACAGCGGCGCCTTCCGGGCCAGCAACAAAAATACCCTCCGGCTGCTGATCGATGGTGAGGAAACGTTTGATGCCATCTTTGAAGCGTTGCGGGCTGCTGAGCGTTACATTCACGTTCAGTATTACATTTTCCGGGAAGGCAAATTGGCGGATCAATTGGCGGAGCTCCTGATCGCCAAGGCCAGGGAAGGGGTTAGGGTCCGTGTGCTGTACGATGGAGTAGGCAGTTTTAAGCTGGGCAAGGAATTCCTGGAACGCTTGAGAAGTGCGGGCATTGAAACCCAAAGCTTTTTTCCCATTTACCTGAGCCGGCTGATGCGCTGGCAGATCAACTACCGGAACCACCGAAAGATCGTCATCGTGGATGGTAAGACAGGATTCACCGGAGGCATCAACGTGTCCGATCAATACATCGATGAATATGGTCCCCTGGGGCGCTGGCATGATCATCACCTGCAGGTTAGTGGTCCGGCCGTGTTGGGTTTGAATGCAGTCTTCTCCCTGGACTGGTATTATTGTTCAGGCCGGGAAGATGTTCTTTCGGACGAATATTTCCAGCCTTTTGAAGCTACTTCCGGTGGGGTGATCGCCCAGGTGGTCGCGTCCGGCCCGGACAGTATTATTCCCTCGGTGCTCAATCAATACCTGGCTATGTTGCGTCAAGCCCGGGATTACATTTACATCATCAATCCCTATGTGGTGCCCGATGTGGTCATCATCAAAGCGCTGGAGATCGCCGTTCGTGCCGGTGTCGATGTTCGCATACTGCTTCCTGCCAAATCGGACAGCATCCTGGTGAAATGGGCCATGCGCAGCTACCTGGAAGAATTATTACGGGTGGGTGTTAAGGTCATGCAGTACCAACCCCGTTTTGTACATGGCAAAGTCATCCTGGTCGATGATGCCATGGCTTCGGTAGGCACTGCCAATCTCGATATTCGAAGCTTATACCAAAATTATGAGGTCAATGTGCTGGTTTACGACCATCAATTCGCGCTGGAAGTTAAGTCGGCCTTTTTGCGGTCCTGCAAGGAGGCCAAAGAAATTGCCCTGATCGATTACAAGCAACTGCCATGGATCGAAAAGCTGAAGTATAATTTTGGCAAGATCCTGAGTCCATTGATGTAACTCTTCCGCCTGGAAATTGGCCGAAAATCCATCTCATTCCATTTTCCAGGCCATGTCTTGCAAAAGCCCTTCATCCGACGTGAGGATATGACCCTTATTACCTTTTTTATCTTCCAGGATCTGGATACCCTCCCATTGTTCTCCGCAACTGTTGTGCAGGTAGCCTCCGTGCAGATAAAGGGTGCCGCCGGGCTGGATGCGGATGATGGCGCCCCTGGCCATTCCCGTCCGGCAACGAACATCCAGATATCCCCCAGGTTGGATGATAATGTGTCCCGCCACATCTTGCTCGTGATCCCAAATGATGGTGTCGCTCACGGTGATGTTTAGGGTGGTGTCCAGCGTACACCAGTTTGGAACCAGTAGTTTGCGGCGCGTCGAGTTGATGCGGTTCAGGTTGCGATGGATGATACCCAACTGACAGGGTGTAATGGCTTTCTGGAACGGATTGTAATCCATGAGGTTGTTGGAAATGGGCCCATCACAGGGTGGGACTCCGATATTTTCCCAACAGTTGGGATGATTGGGGGTGTCTTCGCAGGGATCGCCCTGCCAGGCGTGACTGAGCCCCAACACATGACCAATCTCATGATTGGTGACGCCACTGAAGTAATTGGCCGGGTTACCGCTTTCATACAAACCGGCAATCTTGATGCTATTACCCAACGTGACGCCGGTCGCTCCGGCCATGTAGGTGGCTGACCGGATGCTGTCGGGCTGGTGGGGGAGGATGAAGATGTTGATGACCGAATCGGTATGAACGGCATATTTGGTGATGACTTCCTTGCTAAACAGGTTGGCATGTTGACCACGGTGAACGTAATAATAGAGGTTGGAGTCGGCATGTTCAAAGACATTGGGGTGGTCCGGGTCCAGGACAATGCGGTAACCGGTCGGCAATACCGGAGTTTCATTGCCAACCGGTAAAGTCATTTTTGCATTTGTCTCGAGGTCGTGATTGATTGCACGAACCAGATCCCGGGCATATTGGATAGCTGCCTGCCCGGCATAATTCTCCATGCTGTCCGGGTTTTGCATGAAGTGGATGTTCACTTTCAGGTATTTCAGCGGAAAATAACCTTCATCATTGGGGCCGGGAATGTAGGCCTTGCTGTCGTAGCA
>JAGQXC010000473.1 GCA_020436785.1 Saprospiraceae bacterium
CTGAATTTAACAACGGGTCCACTTCCCAATCTGGTCATCACCCAAACCCTGCTGGATTTCTCTCTGGAACATCGTCTGGCAGAGGATCTTGAGAACGTCAGCCGTACCAACGACCTGTGGACGCATCTTTCCCGGGCAGTGTATGGCCTGATTGTTCCCGGCACCCGTACGTATCTTACGTTTGGATACAGTGGAGGTCACCACAGCGGAGTGTGCTACAAATGTACCCAGGACAATGGCAATCTGTGCGGAGGTTATTGTGCCCCGGATCATACCGATTACAATGCTTACTATTGGCTTTGGGATCTTCAGGATCTATTGGATGTCAAATCGGGTAACCGGACTCCCAACGACATTCGTCCTTACGATTATGGTGCATGGGATCCACCATTTGTCAGAGACGATCAGGCCATCGGTGGAGGCACCTTTGATCCCGTTTCCCAAACCCTCTACCTGAGTGTTCAGCGAGCGGATACCTTGCAAGGGCAATATGACAATCCTCCTGTCATCATTGCTTATCGATTTGCTACTACCTCTGCCAGGCAGTGGACCCCATCAATGTCTGATCTCCAGGTATACCCTAATCCAGCCTCAGAGTCCATTTGGCTTTCCGGAGTGCCACCCTCTTGTACCGTGATTATCTACGATATCCAAGGGAGGAGTCTGGCAACTCATCGCCTGAACACGAATCCGGGCTTCCTTCCAATTCATAACCTGGCTCCGGGTATTTATTTCCTTGAACTCCGGGATAATTCATCTTCCTGGCGCTGCCATCAGCGATTTCATAAGTTTTAATTTTCTCCGGTCATCAAATTTTCCAGTCAGGTTAATTTAAATTAAATTGGTTGAAGCAAAGCACCTCTAAAGGAACACCAGTCATTGAATTTCAGCTATGTACGTTGTTCAATCGTATCCGGTTGCGGTGATTCTCTGTGTGATCACCATGCTGTGTTGGGGTTCCTGGGCCAACACTCAGAAGCTCGCCACGAAAAATTGGGCATTTCCATTGTTTTACTGGGATTACACGCTGGGATTGATTTTGCTTTCCCTGATCTTTGGATTCACCTTGGGAAATTCGGGAAGTACCAGCCAAAATTTCATTGTCAACTTATCGCAAGCTTCCACCAGTGCCTTGGGCTCAGCCTTCCTCGGTGGGGTAATTTTTAATGTGGCCAATCTGTTGTTGGTGGCAGCGATTGACCTTGCGGGCATGGCCATTGCCTTTCCCATCGGCATCGGACTGGCCCTGGTCCTGGGCGTTTTGATCAATTTCCTTGCTACGCCGGTGGGCAATCCGCTATTCCTTTTTACCGGAGTTGCTTTGGTTTCACTGGCAATCGTTCTGGATGCCCTGGCCTATCAAAAGATCAGCACCGGCTCAACCACGACGAAGGGTATTGTGATCTCACTGACAGCCGGATTACTCATGGGCTTCTTCTTCCGATTTGTCGCCGCATCGATGTCTGCCGATTATCAATCCATCGCTCCAGGGCTTTTGACCCCATACACCGCACTTTTCATCTTCTCCCTTGGCGTCTTCCTGTCCAGCTTCGTCTTCAACAGTTATTTCATGTTCCGGCCAATGAAAGGTTCGCCGGTCAATTACCGGGATTATTTCCGACTGGGAAGCTTTCGTTTGCATACAATTGGTCTTCTGGGAGGCATCATATGGTGTATTGGCATGAGTTTCAGCCTGATAGCCAGTGAGAAAGCCGGCTATGCCATTTCGTATGGCCTCGGGCAAGGAGCTACCCTGATTGCCGCCATTTGGGGCGTATTTATCTGGAAAGAATTTAAACAGGCACCTTCGGGCACCAACCGCTTGTTAAATCTGATGTTTGTCAGTTTTGTTCTCGGATTGGCATTAATCATTTATTCGCGATATGCGTAATTACCGATTATATGGGAAAAGTAATGGTCATCGGCAGCAGCAACACGGATATGGTTTTCCGGGTTTCGCGGTTTCCATTGCCTGGTGAAACGCTACTCGGAGGTGAATTCAGGGTGATCCCGGGAGGCAAAGGTGCCAATCAGGCGGTGGCAGCTGCCCGGGCTGGAGCTGAGGTGGTCTTTGTGGCTAAGGTTGGCGATGACGATTTGGGTAAACAGGCCATTGCAGGATACCACATGGACGGTATCGACATCCGGTTTATACTAAATGAAAAAGAAATGCCATCCGGAGTGGCCATGATCCTGGTGGAGGATGGCTCAGGAAAAAACTCGATTGTGGTTGCATCCGGAGCCAACGCGTGCTTACGGCCGGCAGATATGGATCACCTCGCTTTTGAAATCCAATCGGCCGATGTACTGCTCATCCAGCTTGAAATTCCGGTGGAAACCGTCCAGCGAGCTCTCGAACTGGCTGCAATTACCGGTGTTACGACCATCTTGAATCCAGCCCCTGCACAAACCGTATCGGAGGAACTTCTCCACCTGGTGGACTTCATCACGCCTAATGAAACTGAAACACAACTGTTGACGGGAATCCTGCCTGATCGGGAAGACGCTACCATTGCCGCTGCCCGTAAACTGCTGCAACCGGTCCGGGAAGCGGCGATCATTACCCTGGGTGAACAAGGGGCCTTTTACCTCGATAAGACGGGTCATAGTATAAACATTCCTGCATTGCGGGTAACCGCCGTAGACAGTACGGCAGCCGGGGATGTTTTCAACGGATACCTGGCAGCCGCCCTGGCTGGGCGGATGAGCCCGGTTGATGCCATTGAGCTGGCCAACAAAGCAGCCGCCCTATCGGTTACCCGGCATGGAGCACAACCATCCATTCCGAAATGGGATGAATTATGACGTTCGTCGAAATTGTACAATCATGAGAAACAAAGGAAATCTTTATTTGGTCCTGGGCAGCTTGGCCCTGGTGACATTGGCCTGCCGGCAGATCAAAGTAAACCATGTCACCCAGGAACCCCAGCTGGATTATTTGCCTTATACAGCGCACAACTCGGATGCACATCTTTCCAGAACGGAATATAAAGAGCATCTTGAAGGATTCTGGCTGGGCGAATGCATCGCCAACTGGACCGGATTGATCACAGAGATGGATAAGATAGGCGGAAGCGGATTGGACGGTCGGGGAGCCGGTTTTTATACGCGTGATAACTGGGGCGGACCGGATGGTCCTTCCATATGGCAGGACGAAGCGCCAGAGCGCAACATAGATTTTTACCTGGAACCGCCTGACGGCATTTGGGGAGCAGATGACGATACGGATATTGAGTACATGTATCAATCCCTCCTCTACCAAAACCACACCTCGCTGCTGAGTGGAGAGCAAATCCGGGAGGGATGGCTGGCCCACATCAAGCCGGAGGAAGAAAATTACCTTTGGGTTTCCAACCAGCGGGCTTTTGACCTGATGAAGACCGGGATGACACCACCGGCTACCGGATCTCCGGAAAACAACCCGGATTACGATATGATTGATGCGCAACTCACTACGGAACTATTTGGCTTACTGGCTCCCGGCAAGCCCGACATCGCACTGCAAATGGCTTACTTGCCCATCCGGACGACGGCCTCCGGTCAGGCAGCAATGATTGCCGAATTTTACGTGATCATGCATTCCCTGGCCGCAATGGCCGGCCCTGAATGGTCCATGAAAGAGAAGACCAATTGGCTGGCAGGAAAGGCACGGATGCATCTGGATGCCGGAGGGTATGCGGCTAAGATGTATGACCAGGTCAGGCAATGGTATGAATCAGGTCAACCCTGGGAAGTCACCAGGGATTCATTGTACGAGAAATATCAGGTAAGGCAGGAGGATGGTTACGATTGGTCAACGCGGGAACCGGTTTGTCATGGTTGTTTTGCGGCCGGC
>JAGQXC010000474.1 GCA_020436785.1 Saprospiraceae bacterium
CGGGTTCGAATGTCCCGCATTTACTTCCGGGGGTCGGGTTTGTAACCGTCCAGACATTAATCGGCCATAAATTTCAATATCTTTGACCGTTGTAAAATTTTTCAACCAATGAAAATCATCCAGGCAGCTCAATCCGTATTGCAAGATGCCCTGATTTACCTTCGCCAAATCGACCGGAATACCTACACTCAAAACATACCCTTGCTTTCCGATTCAACCATTGGCCAACATACCCGGCACTTTATCGAGTTTTATCAATGTTTGCTCAGTCAGTCGGGAGACGGAACCATCAATTATGATCTGCGTCGCCGTGAAAAAACCATTGAAGAGGACCCGGGCGTTGCTGCACAACAGATCATCGAAATTATGTTGCAGTTACAGGAAGAAGAATGGTCCAGGACTTGCACCATTGAAGCTGACTACAGCCTTAATCAACCCGATCGTGTGTCCATCATCACTTCTCTGGATCGAGAATTGATGTACAACATCGAACATACCATCCATCACCTGGCTTTAATCAAAGTCGGCTTAAAACTCGTATTTCCGGACCTGGACCTGCCTGCACATTTCGGTGTAGCGCCTTCAACCATTAAATACCAGCAAGCCCATCAGCAGGATGAGCACTTCGTCACCCCATAAACCATGGTCAAATTGGCGTCGGTCTTCCTGGTGGATCCGCTGGTCCCGATGGGAATATTGGCCGATGCAATTGGTAAATATCCCTGTCGGATTTATTTGGCTGTATTATGCCATCCGGGCACGCCATCCATTTTTTTTCAGCAATACCAATCCGGTCATCGAAAACGGCGGTTTTCTCGGCGAATCCAAGGAAAACATTTTCCGGCACATGCCGGATGAGTTTTTACCGAAAACCATTCTGTTACCTGCCTCTGCACTCACCCCGGAAAAAGTCCTGGAACATGCTGCCGGTTTGGGCATTACCTACCCATTCATCCTCAAGCCCAATATCGGCGAACGGGGTTTCCGCGTGGAACGGATCGATGACCAAACGGCTTTGGAAAACTACCTTAATCAAAAACCGTACGTGGATGTGCTGCTTCAGGAGTACGTCGATTATCCGGTTGAGCTTTCGGTTATGTACCACCGGTCTCCCCATGCTCATGCTGGTCAGGTCACTTCCGTTTGTATAAAAGAAATGCTGTCCGTAACCGGTGATGGCAGACGGACTTTGCGCGAACTTATCCTGGATTATCCCAGGGCAAAATTGCAGTGGGAAGTCATGGAAAAAAGGTGGCAGGATTCGTTGACTTTCGTGCTTCCGGATGGAGAAAAAAAGACGCTGATGCCTATTGGTAATCATTGCCGGGGAGCCATGTTTCTGAACGGCAACGATTTGATTGACGAGCAGCTTTGTGCAACCTTTGACCGGGTGTCACAAGCCAGCCAGGGCATATTTTATGGCCGGTTTGACCTGCGGTGTGAAAACATAGAATCCCTCAAAGCTGGCCGGAACTTTAAAATCCTGGAATACAACGGAGTATCGGCGGAGCCGGCACACATTTACCATCCCGGATATTCCTTATGGCAAGCTTACCGGGACATTGCCTACCATTGGAAGATCATTTACAAAATCTCACGGCAACAGAAGCAACAGGGTGTGCACCCGATGCCGGTGCGGGAAGGTTGGCATCAGGTACGCAAATATTTTGCATATAAAAAATGGGCGAACCAGATATCATGAGTGCATTTTGGTTGTTGTGGATCGGATTTGGATTAAGCTTCATCGGGTCGCTACCCTTTGGCATGCTGAATCTGACGGTGGCCGATCTGGGTATGCGTAAAGGCATGCGGCCGGCCTTGCTTTTTGCAGCCGGAGCAGCCATCCTGGAGTACGGCCAATCGCTTATAGCCATCCGTTTTGCCCAGTGGTTTGTAGCCGGGAGCGCCTTACGCGCGTACATCGATTGGGCATCGGTCATCATTTTTTTTACGTTGGGGATCTACTTCCTGGTCAGTAAACCAAAAGTCAACCAGCCTCAAGAGCCGGCACAGGCTGACCACCACTACTTTTTAAGAGGTCTGGGTATGGCTGTATTTAATGTGATTGTTTATCCGTACTGGGTCTTTTATTCCACTTTTCTTATCAACCAGGGATGGATGGACACCAGTTGGATCCACTCATTGGTTTTCAGCGCAGGGATAACGCTGGGAGCCTGGTTACTTTTTTATTGTTATGCCCGCTTTAGTGTCTGGCTGATTGGCCGGAGCGAGTATTTTGCCAGTTATGCAACCCGGTTTTTTGCCCTGATGGTATTCACCCTGGGCGCGATTCAACTGTACCACATTTTTAATCCGTAGGGCGGTCTTCCAACCAGTTCAACCCATATTTTGCCTGAAGTTCGAGGCCGGCCTGATCGATCCAGTTTTGCGTCGCTTGCAGCAATTTGCCCCCGTCGGAATTTTTCAATGGCGGACCAAAGGACACATAGATGGGAATCTTCCAATGCCCGAACAATTTCATAAAATGCGGTAAAAATTTGTCTTTGCCAATAAATGCAGCATCCGGTTCACCGTACTCTACCGCGGTGGGATACACCGGAACATCATGGGCGGCCGCCAGGTAAAATGCGGCCTTATGAAATTCCACTGTCTTTTTATAGATGTGCGTGGTCCCTTCCGGGCAAATAAAAATCGATTTCCCAGCCAGCAAGTTTTGTTCGATGGCTTTCCGGGCGGCGACCCGTGAACCCTGTTCATCCCGCTGAACAAAGATGATGCCTGTCAGACGGACACCCTGGGAGATCAGAGGCCAGGAGGCTACCTCAGCTTTCGCCACCGGATGCGCCAATGCATCATGAAGCACGACCACCGGGTCGAGGTAAGATCGGTGGTTGCTCACAAAAAGAGCAGCTCCGGTGTCTTCAGGCAACCGGCCCTGAACATGGACCCGGATCCCCAACACCGGCAAGATCACGCGAATGAATTGGCGCCGGTGCAACATGGCGCGACGTTCGTTGTGGCCCGAAAACAACGACAAGATCAAAAGCCGTCCAATGAAGAAAATCAGAATTCCTCCAAATATCAATAACCGGATGATGGCCAGTAAATACCTCACGATCCGTCCTTTTTTAATGCCTCAATGGTTGCAACCGGCAAATGTTTCAGATCCAGGATCATAAATCCATCCAGGACATCGGAAAAATTGGGGTCCAGATTGAAACTGATGAATTTAGCATTCTGCTTGACGTATTGTTTCAGCAGGATGGGTATCCGGATGTGTGCGGGTTCGATTTCTTCAATCAATTTATCCAGACTGGCCATGTCGGACCCTAAGTTACGCATAATGGTTGCCACATCGATCCCGGCCAGATCCGGTTTGAATGGAGTACGAGGAGATAAATGTCTGGCCAGTTCTTCGTCGTAATAGTTGGCCTTGATAAATTCAACAATCAGGCTTTTGGACAAATTCGAATAGTATTTGGAAATACTTACCGGTCCATAGATATAGCGTAAATGAGCATGTTTTAACAAGAAATACAGAATGCCCTGCCACAATAGGAACAGAGGAAGTGGTTGCTTCTGATAGGATTGAATCACAAAACTCCGGCCTAATTCCACCGCCTGCTGCATGATCGGGTAAAATCCCTTTTGAATTTTAAAGAAGCTGTGAATGTAAAAACCATCCGGCCCGTATTTAAGAAAAATGTCGTCCCCTTTCCCGATGCGGTAGCCTCCGACAATGCATTTTGCTTCCTTATCCCAGATGAACAACTGATGATAATAAAGATCAAATTCATCTACATCAAGAGCATGCCCGGTACCCTCCCCGACCGATCGAAAAGTTGTTTCCCGGAGACGGCCGATCTCTCGCATGATTTGCGGTATCCGCTGGGTCTCCGAGATAAATACCTGGAACCTTCCGCGCTCCGAGATCAGGTCTTCAAACTCCAGCGACTGAATTTCAGCTTCAAGCCTCTTCACCGGGACCGCCGAAATGATTTCTTCGTGATTGGTCGCCGGTGTGGTAAAGAACGGCATGACCTGCAAAGCCGATCCAAGAGCCTGGATTTTTGCTTGCAGGAATCGCTTCATGCGGAGTGTTTCACGAAACTCTTGGAGTTTGTTGCCGGATAAAACATGACCGATGCGGATCAGCACGATCCGCTTGCCCGCTTCCTGCTGGATACTGAAATTAACCGGTACAATGGTAGCACCGATTTTACGGGCTGCATCCAGCAACCGGATCTCCTGGTTAAGTACCGGAAGATCGCGCAAGCCCACGAAAAAGTTCAGACAGAAACCCAGATGGTGTCCACTCTGCAACTGGACTTTCAGTTTTTTACGCCATTTTTTATTGCTTTGCAAAATGGGTTGTTCGGAAATATTACCTTCTGCCAGTCCTTTCCAATCTTTCCGTTTCCCATGTAGCCAGGACGCACCCAACAAAATGACTGCAAACGGATGTCCGGTTTGTGCCAACAGGTAGGCCAATAAATAAGGATCCAGTTGCGGGTCGATGCTGGTCGCCAACCATAAGGCAGGCTGCTGATAACTGACGGGTTTCCAATCCCCACGATGCAGACGAACTTCCACCGATACTTCAGTGAAATGGCGTTCGAGAAAGTTGAACAGCTTGGTATATCTTTCCTGGTCCTTCACGCAGTCCTCCGGTTCTAATCAGTCAGGAAGGTAAGAAATTTAGTGCCCGCTATCCGGAGACAGGCAAAAATCAACCAGGTATTAATCCTTCATGTCATCAGCGCGCGCAGGCACAGACCCAGGAGTCCCCGGGGAGCATTCAAAGCAGTTGATCCATCCATTTTAAATGTTTTCGAATTACTAACTTCAGCCAGGACAAAAAGGAAATTGATGAACCGGATGAAATGGCTTTTAACAATGACCCTGACTGCGGGATGGATAATCAGTACACTGCAGGCTCAGCATTTTCACTGGGGTCCGGAAATTCAGGCTTATCCAACCGGTCTCATCCCCGGGATTGCCTTTGAGAAAAGCGGAGATCGGGGAGCCTGGAATGTTCGACTCGGTTACAATCTGGTGAACCATCGCGATTTGGGTATTCAGGATGATGAACGAGGCGGTGGTTTCGGGGGATCATTGGGATACCAGTATTTTCTTAAGAAATATGGATCCAAATGGTTTATGGGGGCGCGAACCGATTTGTGGCGAAACAGGATCGACTGGAAAAATCAACCCGGGACACCCCAGGAGGTCCAGGGCACCAGTAAGATCGTGGTGTTGCAACCAACCGCCATCGCCGGCTATGCCTGGAGCATTGGCTCATTTCAATTACGTCCGACCATAGCCTTCGGAGCGGAAATAAATGTAAAAACGGTCGGCAAGGAAGTAGGCCACGGAGCAATATTGCTTGCCGGAATACAATTGGTTTGGTAAGATCATCAAGGTCACTACCCTGGCGTTTTTTGTTCTTGTCACTAAATAGTTTAATTTGAGAATTCTCCGAACAATGATCAAAAATCAGGCTTGATCCATGATGTTAACCAGACTAATTTTCATTGGCGGCTTGCTGTCCGGTTGGCTATTTTCAGGGACGGTGGTTCCATCGGTCGAGGACGGATTAAAGGTCACCTGTGATGACCAGACCCCCGTGATTTTGTTTTTTTTT
>JAGQXC010000475.1 GCA_020436785.1 Saprospiraceae bacterium
GGTGGCTATGTAATTCCGCGGTCAGGCCGCCCGAATATTCCCGGTACATACGCCAGTTCACCATTCGCTCATATTGTGGATCCGGAACCGGTCTTCGCCAGTTACCATTGCGGTTCCATTGGACGTAGATATTTGTCACCTGGCCGATGTAACCTTCCTGGATCATTTCGGCAACCCGGTAATAAAGTGGAACACTGCGGTATTGGTGTCCAACCAGGAAAGATTGGTCTGTTGACTTGACCTTTTTGGCAAGATCCAGGATTTCATCGATGTGGAACGCCATGGTTTTTTCACAATACACATGTTTCCCCGCATCCAAGGCAGCAACCGCCATTTCATGGTGCATGGAGAGAGGTGTCGAAACCAGAATCGCCTCAATCTCCGGATTATCAAGCATTTTGCGGTAATCGGTATAATAGGTCGCCTTCGTTCCGAAGCGATTTCTGGCATTCTCCAGACGGAATGGCAAAACATCACAACAACCGATCACATCAAACCAATCGCTTCCCTGCATGACTCCACCTACACCCATGCCTCGATCTCCTGTACCAATAATTCCTACCCGTATCCGATCCGAACCGTAATTGCGAATGACCGAAGGAATAGCATAAACCCCCGCCGAAACCGCACCACTTTTGATAATAAATTCTCTCCTTTTCATAGATGATGATTAAATAGTTCGGATGAAACGAAACCCAGGAATACTCAAAATGAAGCTAAAATGACTACAATTCCAAATAATCGGTATATGATATGCCTCATCCGATCCGTGATCATGATCAATCGGAACCAAAGATCTTTACGGAGCTGGTATCCGGATCAATTGGTTGCCCGGCTTCAGATCATAGGTATGATCCTTATAAAATAAGTTTCCTGGAATTCCTTCCGGTAGATGTACTTCAAAGATTTCTTCGCTACCATGGTTATGATACTTTAATTGGATCAAACCGGAAGGGTGGGGCGTCAAAGCATCAAAATCGGAAAGGTTGCCGGGACTTGGACGTATGGATACCGCTTGGTAACCCGGGAGAGCAGGTCGAATACCCGCCACAGTAGCTAATAAATCATAATTGGGACTGGCACTCCAGGCATGGCAATCTGAACGGGTCGGATCCGGCTTTTCAGCGAACGTGGTCAAGCCGGCATCCAGCATGTCAAACCAGGGTTTGAGCTCAGCAAGATAGCGGGAGCCCTGTCCGGTGTGGAATAATGCCTGCATTAGGTAAAATCTGAAATAAAACGTAGCCTGGATCAAATCGGGTTCGCTGACGATCCGGTCCAGTAATCCAATCGCTTCTCCTTCAGGAATCAGATCGGTCAGAATCGCCCATGTATTGCCATGCTGACTGTACGACTGTTTTCTTGGGGTATCCCACAATAATTTTCGTTCCGGATCCCAGCACGATTTTAGGACCGCATCCCTGGCTTGGTTCATTTGGTGATCATAGCTGCTTTTCTCATTGTTCAAGCCAAAATAACCCATCAACTGAGCAGCATCCTGTAAAGCATACACCCATTGCAGGGTAATGATTGAGCTGCCCCCGGCCATTGGAGGAACTCCACCATGGAGCTGACTTTCATCGGCAGGCCAGTTCTCTGCCCAGTCCACAAAATTCCAATAATTGGTGGGACCGATGAGACCTGTTGCAGGATCTACTTGCTGTTCATACCATTCCAGAATGGTCCGGATGGTTGATAATTGTTGCCGGACAAAGGCTGTGTCTGGTCTATGCATCCAATAGTCGTGCACCATGTTTATCCAGAACAATGAATAGGTGGGAATGACCTGGCCGAGGTAATCGGGATACCTGCTCATGGTCAGCCCATCGGCATAACGTGAATCGGCAAATTGTTGGATGGCATTGCGCATCAACCGGTCGTCTCCCGAGACATATAACGATACCAATGCCTGGATGCGCGTGTCTCCAACATATTGCAATTGTTCATAATAAGGGCAGTCGTAATACGTCTCACCTGCACACAACCGAGCCGTTCGCCAGCCGACATTCCACAGCGTATCCAAGCGCTCGACCGGAGCTTTAAAGTGGGCCACCTCTTTGAAAGGATAACATCGCCGTATCGCCTTAAACCCTTCAATCGTCAGGGGGGAGTTCCCGGTTTGGATGGTGACTTCCAGGTAGCGCCAGGTTCGAAACCATAAGGTGGTAAAGGTCCGATTCCCTTCACCATCCGGAATAAATTCATCGTAATAACCTGAAATGGTTTTGTTTTCGATCACACTACGATTGCCTTTTTGACCGTTACTGTCGATGAGCGATTCAGCATACTCCATCCTGATCAAACTCCCTTTGCCACCATTTACCGTTAGCTGAGGATAGGCGTTAGTAAGGTGCGTCTGATCCAGAAGCATTTTTACTTTCGTATGGGCCGGAATCGTAAGGGGTAGCTTCTGATCAAATCGCAGACGGGTAATTTTATCATCAAACCTCCGCAAAATGGCCTGGTTTTCCTCCGAAAGTTCCATCATTGGGATGGTTCTTGGTACCAGCTCCCAGTTGAATTCAGTGGTTCTGCCGCTCGGGTGGGCACCACCAACGCGGATGGATTGTCTCCAATGCTGATCATTGAAACCGGTGGTCTCCCAGCCCCAGGGATAGGCGCTCCCATCCAGGTGGATGCGTGGCCCGGTGACTAAGTAACTGTGTAACCTGCTGCCTTCAGCAGGCAGTAAGGTGTAAGCGCTGTCCTGCAGCACCTTCCATTGCTGGTCCGAATTCAAGAAATCGAAGTTTTGATCATTCACTTGCAATAGAAACGCCGTTCGATAACTTACCTGAGCTACAGGTCTGCGGATACCATAATTCCATACCACAGCCGCCAGTACATTACGTCCCTCCATCAGATAGGGAGCCAAATCGATGGTCTCATACCGGTAATGGAGTAAATCTCCCTTTGCCGGCCCTTCGGCGACCCGCTGACCATTTACATACAATACATACCGGTTATCGGCAGACACATTAACGATTAATTGATCGGGACGATGATCCAGATCGAAGCTTCGTCGAAAATGAAAAATACCCGGATCAAAGGGAGAAGATCCGGGAGCAGCGATCCAGGAAGCTCCCCAGGGGCGATCTGCCAGTCGCGGTGCAGGCTGCTCTTTTAATGAGGGGGTCTGTGCCAAGCCAGTAATGGTGGTCAATAACAAGAAGACATCGATCAATCTGAACATTTTTAATTCATTTAACACAAAGGGAATACCAGCAAAATACATTCTTTTGCCGGAATGGAACCAATCATCTATGGACCGGATCAAGGAGGCAGCACCAAACGGATCTCAGGGAAGGTGAGCCTGATGCCAGTTTGAAAATGACCTGACGAGGCTGATGACTTAACGTCACTAGTGGAAATAATAGTAATTATAAGCGATTCTTTTAAGCTAACATATGCA
>JAGQXC010000476.1 GCA_020436785.1 Saprospiraceae bacterium
GCATGCGATCTACTACAGTTATACGGTCGATCGACTGATCGAAGCACCGATTCCGGATCTTTTGCATCTCGAAGGGCAGTCTATTTTAAGCCTGGTGCAGTCAGACCGGCGCGGAGAGGATCTGCCTTATACCTTTAACGAAGGAAAATATTTGCGGCAAAAATATGGTCGAAAGGCAACCGTGTTTTTTGGTAAAAATGTGACGCTGAAAAATTTTAAAGCGGAATATAAAAACCATATGGTTTATCATTTTGCAATGCATGGCATCAACAGCCCCTCCAGCCCTTCCGAAAGCGGTATCCGCCTCCATGACGGTCTTTGGTCGATCGTAGATATTGGTAAAATCGACTGGACGGGCAAAACCATTATTCTAAACATCTGCGACGCAGGAACCGGGCCAGTCTCTTCCGGCATGGGTGTACTTTCCATTTCCAAGGCATTTAATAATGCGAAGTTAATCATTGCTCCGATCTATCAACTGGATGATAACCTCGGACTGAAAGGATTAAAAGAAATCTCAAACAACCGCCGGATGGACGAATTGTATCGCTGGATTATTTATTGAGTTCGACGTAAGCTGTGAGCGGTTAGTATTTGTCTTTTTTGATTGGGTTTAAGATGTAATCGACGGTTCGCTCGGTGCCATTATCCAACACGACGACGTTTTTTACAAGGATGAAACGCATATCTTCCGAACCGGATATTGGATCCGGAATGCGGTAATAAATAGGTTGCTCCAGGGTCAGGGCATAAGAGGTCGGTCCTTTTTGGGCATTTAGATCAACCGGTCCGGGGATGTAGAGGTAGGTTGACGATTTAAAACGCTCCACACCGTCCATCACTTTGATATTATGCACATTCGCAACCGTCGTTCCGTCTTCTACGGAAAAATTGGACGTGTAGGATGTTTCCTTTTGCTGGTTGATGTATTGATTGGCAATCCAGTCATTGGGCAGGGCGATGACGTGTGCTTCCATTTGGACCGAATAATGGTCCGGTGTCTCATCCTCGACATAAAAGTGATCAAGAATCATCCGGACATTTTGATGGTTGTTGATGTCCAGATAATTCGGACAATAATAAGCCGTGAATGAAGAATTCGGGTCTCCCAACGAGTATTGAACTTCTTCCACAGGGATGGCTTCCTCCGGATTTTTAGGATTGGTGAACAGGTGAGTGGTCGCGACCAACGAGGTGCCTCCGGTGATATGGCCCAAAACGTGTTCCTCCACAGAAAACAAGTTAAAGTAATTGTTGACCAATTCGTTGTTGGCCGGAGTGCCGGGGTAATTGCCGGTTAATTTATAGGCCAGGATCAAGATGGATGCAGTCAAAGTGATGAGTAATCGGGGGTTTTTCATAATACAACTTTTTGATTATTATGTCCCTGACTGGAAAAGGTAACCTGAATGCCCGCACGATTTGGTCAATCATCAGGGCAAAATGCAACCGAAAAACGACTCGCGTTCAAGGCTTCAACGTGGCGACACCCCAAAAGATGTAGGTAGCTGGCTTCCATCCCGGGAGGTATCTGGTGTTGATCTGTTGAAGGGAAAAACCATTATTGGTGATGATGGCGGGGATGTCCCGGTTCAAATGGCAACCACCACTAACGCTTTTCCAAAGTGGATTGATTCGATGTTGCCACTTGTAAACCGGCGGTTCAGGGGACAGGCCATGATCGCAGAACACCAACTTTCCGCCGGGGAATAATAACCGTCTCATCTCGGCAAAAGCCAGTTCGATGTTGCGAATGGTGCATAACGTAAAGGTGGACAGAATGGTATGATATTGACCAGATGGCAGGGGAATCTCTTCGGCATAGGCCGGAAGGTATTCAACGGGAAATTTTAACCGGGAAACATCCAAATCCAGTTTGGCCCACAACTCCCGGGATGGCTCGACCGCTATTACCTTACTGACATGTTCAGGATTATAATAGGGTAAATTGAGGCCTGATCCGGCTCCTATTTCGATGACATTGCCGGTGGCGAGGGGGACCAACATCTGCCGTTGGCTGGCGATCACTCTATGACGGCAGACCTGATGAACCAGGAAAGGAAGAACATATTTATCGTACCACTGCATGGACGGTTAAGCCGGTTGTTACGTCGTGAAGAATACGTTACCTATTTAACCGTTGAAATAACAAAAGGATGTGTTTTACCCGGGCCTATTTCCAGTCATCCGCTTCCAATTCAAAAATTGTTTCCAGACTGCGGCCGAAGACAAAGGCCATTTTCAGGGCGAGGACCGTGGAGGGTACAAATTTACCTGCTTCGATGGCATTAACCGCTTGCCGGGATATCCCAATTCGTTCGGCCAACTCGGCCTGGGTCCAGTTTTTTTTCGCCCGTTCGACTTTGATGGTGTTCTTCATTCTCCATGGTATTTTCTGCGTGCTACCAACCAGCCAATGGCATAAAATAATCCCATAAAGGGCACCACAGAGAGGTAGCCCCAGTTGTCTCTGTTTAGCGGGGTGACCTGGTCCAGCATTCCTAAAGTCATTAAGAACATCAATCCAAGTAAAAATGCGGTGATGGTTGCCTCGGTCTGAATTCGGCGTTGAACCTCATCCATCGCGGCGGCTTCGCGAATGATGGTAAACAAAAATGCAAAAAAGAACACCACCGGAACGATGGCCAGCCAGGTGGCCGTACTTTTTGGCAATGTGGCATTTTTAATCAATAACAGGCAGATGATGTAGACCGAACCCCAAAGTACCGAGGAGGCGATGGTCTGATTTCTGCGTAGTTTTAGTTTCCCATTCATTGCTTAGATCTTTATTTGATTCCCTTGTAAAGATATGTTAACTTGACAAAATGTAAAGAATATACGACAAAATGGAGCATAAATACGACAGTTTGATCCTGAGCTAATGATCAGGTCATGGATCTTATCTGGTCAACCGGAAGAGTTTGCTGGCATGCGGGAGCAGTCTGGTTTGGATGGAGTCTTGCAGGTAACCCAGTTCCAGATTGCTCCACAATTCCGTTACCCGGCAGCTATCCGGCAAGTTCAACCCGGAGAAGGGAATAGAAATATTCAGTTCAGATCCTGCGTCCAGCAGATTGAATATGGCGAGGTAAGCCGTTCTGTCGGTTGGATGTCGCGCCGTAATGACCAGTTGACGGTCGTCCCGGATAATCGTTTTAACCTGACCGGCTGCCCGGTGCATTTCCAGGACCGCCGGGTTGGTCATCAAGGTCAGTGTCAGCGAGTCGTTGCTGGGCAGGTCACCTCCGAAAAATAAAGGGGATTTTGAAATGGTAAACAAGGTCATCAGAGAAATTTGCTCATCCGGCGTCAGCCGCGAACGCCGGTCCGGGCCGCGTTCACCACGGATGGAAATGCGCCCGAGCGGGATCATATCGCAATCGGGCCAGGCGCCGGTCGAGATGTACGGGTACCAGGTAGGGGCGACATCCATCAGATGGCGAAGGTGAGGCCAGGTGTCCCAAACGTCATCCACCATGCGCCACATATTGGCATGCGCCGCCACATGTTCGGCTTTGTCCAAAGGGGTGGCACCCGGTGACAAGCTGAGGACGATAGGACGACCGGTTTGATCGATGGCATGGCGAATCAGTTCAATCTCTTCCTCATGGTAGGGGCGGGCGATGTCATCCACTTTGACGAAATCAACACCCCACTCCGCATACAGATCAAAGATTGAATTGTAATATTCCTGAGCACCGGGTTGGGTCGAAACAATGGTGTAATTGTCCTGCAACCATTCGCATTGCCCATCCGGAGAAAAGATCTGATCGGCGGTAATCCCTGCGGTGCCTTTTATGGGAAGTTTCCGTTCCACCGCCATTTTGGGGACTCCCCGCATGATGTGGATGCCAAACTTGAGCCCTTTGGCATGGATGTAATCGGCCAGGGGTTTAAATCCCTGATCGTTGGCTGCAGAAGGAAACCGGTTTTCCGCTGGCAGATACCGGCCATAGGGATCGATGACATAGCGGGGGTCTGTCTGGTTGTAGCCGCCGGCGCGGGTATTTTCCACAAACCAGCGGATATCCACAACGATGTATTCCCAGCCGGATGGAGCCAGGTGTTCCGCCATATAATCGGCATTGGCTTTGACCTCGTCCTCGCGTACGGTCGGGCCATAACAATCCCAACTGTTCCATCCCATTGGTGGAGTAGGCGCCCAGGATTGGAATGGTGCGGTTCCACTGGTATTTGACTGCGAATCCCGGGTGTTTGTGCAGGACATGAAAACCAGAAAGGCCGTGGGTAAAATCAGGTTAACCAGGAGGTTTGGCAGGATGCGATTCATTGAAACAAGATAAACAATGTCATCCATTTCAATCCATCACAGGTCTCTGCTTTTCATTCAATAGCCTTCATCGACCGGGTAATCATCCCGGACTACCAGCGTATTTGTAATGTCATCGTGCCATCCCCGGGGGACGCGGTTGAAAAGGACCGAAAAAGCTTCAAACGGGATGTACCGGCAAAGGGAGCGGGCAAAAATGGTTCCCATGGTAGGCTTTTTACCCTCTCTGGTGACGACGATCGTTCTCGACAGCATTTTACCTACCGTTTTGCCCCAAACGGCCTCCATGACGCTGTAATACACAATCACAAAGAAAAATAGATTGAAATAATAAATTCCAATCATGGAATACGTCCGGTCACTCTGTAAATCCGACCTGCGAAATAGGAAGACCCCGACAATAA
>JAGQXC010000477.1 GCA_020436785.1 Saprospiraceae bacterium
ACTTCCCAGGAACGTAAGGTGATGTGGGAGAAATCCTTGGATTTGGTAGCACATAAACCCTTTATTGGTTACGGAATGGGTCAGTGGAAAATACAGTGGCCGCAATTAGGTATCCCTGCCAGCCAATATTACGCGGACCAGGACCGGGAAGTGGTGTGGACCCGGGCGCATAACGACTGGTTGGAAACAGGTGTAGAATTGGGAATTCCCGGTATGGTATTCTTACTGTTGTTTTTGATTTCAATCGGGTATCAAAGTGGCCGGCTTCAACCTGAATTTCGTGCGACTTCAAGAGCGCTTCTAGGCGCCTATCTGGTATTCAGTCTGATCGATTTTCCCCGCTTTCGCCTGGATGTCCAATGGATTTATTTAAGTTGGTGGATCTGGGCTTTCAGGGCCAAAAGGGAAACCTGCTTTACATTGGACGCCGGGAAGAGGTTTCGCGGCCTGTTCATTGCCATCGGACTTTTCTTACTGGGATATGCAGGCTTACGGTACCGTGCGGAATACCTGGTTCGTCACTTGTGGCGGGCTCGCGCCGCTAATCGTCCGGGGGAGGTGATTGCCACCGTTCAAAAGATGCCGGAGGGCTTTCTTAATCTGGATGAAGCAGCCATTCCCGTTCATTGGTATTCCGGCATGGCCAGATTGGCATCCGGAGATCAGGAAGGTGCCATGCTGGATTTTCAAATAGCTAAAAACCAGCATCCTTACCAACATAATGTTTGGAACAATCTGGGGGTGCTTTATTTTCAGCAAAATCTTTTGGATTCCGCAAGGAATTGTTTTCAACGCGCCCGGGTCATTGCTCCGACCAGATGGGAATATACCCGCAATCTGGTGAACGCAATGGCTTCTCAGGGAGCCTATTCAGAAGCCCTTACGGTTTTGGATCATTGGATGGAAAAGAATGAAGAATGGAGTTCGTTGTATGAAAAAATTCAAGCAAGTCAAAGCCGTTAGCTGGTAACAGTTATAGTCTGGAGAAACCAACGCACTATTTTCCATAATCCGACCCCAGCCAAGAGAAAAATGGTCCAACCTGTCCTAACCGCCTATTTTGACAATATTTTTAGACCTATACCTCTCCTTCAGATGAACCTGCTTATCTTTTTGGCGCGAATCCAATGCGATAACCGCAACGAATAGTACGAATAATGATGAAAAAACTTGGTTCACTAGCTGTGATGTTGCCCCTTCTTTTTGATTTTCTATTAGCCCAATCCTTGTTCGGACCGGATGTCCAGTTTCGTCATGTCGGGCCCAGCCGGGGCGGTCGGGTGACCACGGTAACCGGCGTCCTGGACCGACCGGGAACCTTTTACATGGGAGCAACCGGTGGCGGTGTTTGGAAAACCGAGGATTATGGAGCAAATTGGAAAAACGTTTCGGATGGGTACTTTGCCACCGGCTCCATTGGATCGATGGCTGTTGATCCACAACTGCCGGATCACATCCTGGTCGGCACCGGCTCAGATGGCATCCGAAGTAATGTCATCGTTGGCAAAGGGGTCTACTTTTCACCAGATGCGGGCGCGACCTGGCAGCATGTAGGCTTGAAAGATGCCGGACAGATTGGCGCCGCGCTGATTGATCCCCGGGATACCAATACCTTTTTTATTGCCGCTATTGGGAATCCTTTTCGACCCAACGGCACACGCGGCGTTTTTCGGAGTAGGGATGCGGGCAAAACCTGGGAAAACGTTTTGTTTCATTCCGATTCGGTAGGTGCGGTGGACCTGGAGTTTGCACCCGGCAATCCGGACATCGTTTACGCGGCAATGTGGTATGTACGAAGGAAACCTTGGGACATCGTCAGCGGGGGAAAAGAAGGTGGAATTTATCGCAGCACCGACGGTGGTACTACCTGGACCAAAATGACCCAAGGCCTGCCATCCGGATTGATTGGTAAGATTGATTTTGCGGTCAGTGGGTCTATGCCCGAACGGGTCTGGGCGCTGGTAGAAGCACCGGAAGGCGAGGGAGGTGTCTATCGATCCGATGATTATGGCGTTTCATGGACGCTGGTCAGCACGAATGAGGACATTCTGGATCGTCCATTTTACTATTGCAACCTTCAGGTAAATCCTAAGAATCCGAATAGTCTGTATGCCATGGCTACTTCGTTTTGGCACAGTGCAGATGGAGCGAAATCCTGGAAACGAACGGCTGCTCCGCATGGTGATCATCATGATCTTTGGATAAATCCTAAGGATACGCTGGTTTGGATTGAATGCAACGATGGGGGCGCCAACATCACGAGGGACGGAGGCAAGACCTGGTCCACCCAGGATAATCAGCCAACCGCCGAACTGTACCAGGTGGAGATCGATGATGATTTTCCATACAACCTGTATGCCGGTCAACAGGACAATACGACCATTATGGTGCCGAGTCTGCCTCCACGAACGCCAACCTTCAGCCCAACCTCTTTCTGGATGGCCACCGGCGGGTGTGAGACCGGACCTGCTGTGCCTAAACCCGGCGATCCCAACATCGTTTATGCCAATTGCAAAGGCCGATTTGGTGTTTACAATAAAACAACCGGTCAGGAACAGCAATATTATGTAGGTGCGGCAAACATCTATGGACACAATCCCAGGGATTTGGACTACCGGTTTCAGCGGGTATCGCCCATCCATGTTTCCCCTTTTGATCCAAACATCGTGTACCATGGTTCACAGTATCTGCACCGGACGACCGACGGAGGTAAAACCTGGGAAACCATTTCTCCGGATTTAACTGCCTTTACTCCGGAAACTCAGGTCATCAGCGGCACACCGATTACCCGCGATGTAACCGGCGAAGAGTTTTATTCCACGTTGTATGCCATCCGGGAATCTCCTCTCGAAAGAGGCGTGATCTGGACCGGATCCAATGACGGACCCTTTTATCTGACGCGCAACGGAGGCCGGGACTGGATCAACGTGACGCCGGAAGATCTGGCTTCTGGTGGTAGGGTACAAAACATCGAAGCATCACCGCACCATCCGGGCAAAGCTTATTATGCCGTATACCGCTATTTGCTGGGGGACTTTCAGCCGTACATTTACCGGACTACTGATTATGGAAAATCCTGGACCCGCCTTACCTCGGGAACCAATGGGATTGACAGGGACGACCCGGTCCATGTGGTCAGGGAAGATCCGGTACAAGAGGGATTGCTGTTCGCCGGCACAGATAAAGGACTTTACATTTCCTACGATGATGGCGCCAACTGGCAATCGTTTCAGCAAAACCTTCCTGTCACCCCTTATACGGATCTCAAGATCCATCAGGGAGACCTGGTTTTATCAACCATGGGCAGAGGATTCTGGATATTGGATGATATGGCCTTTACCCGGCAGGGAGTTGCCCAGGATAAGAACATGCTTTACACGCCTCAGGACGCTTATCGCATGCGTTATTGGGCCAGAGGTGGCGACGTCCCCGTGGATTATAAGGAAAATGGAGTGATTGTCGACTATGTTCTGGTGGATACCTCCCAGGATGCCCTGCATATGGAAATCCATCAGGGTTCTGAAGTCTATAAAACCTGGACGGTAAAGCCAGGCAACCAGGAAAAAAATAGCGACCAATACCGCCTGGCCAATCAACCGGTCTATACACCAGGTCATCACCGGTTTCTCTGGAACATGCAACCCGACCGTGCATCGCGCGGGGCCTTGGTGCCGCCAGGAAGGTATACCATTACCATGAAATTGGGTGATCAGGTAGTTGATCGTGACTTTTACATCAATTTGGATCCGCGCGTAGAAGCGGCGGGTATTACCGAGTCCGACCTGGTTGAACAATTCCGGCTTTATAAAAAGATCCAGCAGCTCCAGCAGGATGTTTCCAAATTAAAAAGCAGGATAGACAAGGAACAAGCCATGTGGAAACCGGAAGAACTGAAAGGAAAGAAAAAGGTGGAAGCACAGTTAAAACTGGATGCCTTGCACACGGCCTTGTCAGAATTGGTGACCGCTGAGGGAAGGTATCAAACGCCTAAACTACTGGATCAAATCCGGTATCTGGCGAGTATGATCAGTTCAGCAGATCAGTTGCCCGGACAGGATGCTTATCAACGGTATGATCAATTGGAACGGTGGTATCAGGAAATAAAAAGTTCAATCGATTTCCATAGCTAACGGAAGCTAGAACCGGATGAGTGCGTATCCTTTCTGTTGGTATTCCGTCAGTATGGTCATTGCGGACAAAGCCAACTGAACCCCCGGATGTAGGGTGGCAGGATCCAAATCTCTCCTATAAGCCGTTTGACCACAAAGAAACAATTGCGCACCTGCTTCACTTAAGACATCTAAAAGTGGTGTGTTTGGATTGGTTTTGCCAAAACGTGCAAGGTAGGCGGCGTCAGAAAGCGCATCTTTTCCGGCAGACCCATGGAATACTCCGGCCACATGAATCCGGTTAACGGGCACTCCATAACGCGCATGCATGTTAATGTACCGGGCGAGGCTATTAAGAAGGCCATTCAACTGACTGTCATCCGGATTGGCGCTGTGAATGTCAAAAACCGCAAAATAATCCATGGCCGTGTCCACCGGATGCTCTGGCGTGTAGCCATAAAATATGGCGCCCTCCGGATAGATTACCGGCCCTGGTTGGTGGATTATTTCCTGGCTTTGCACAAATACAGGTCCTAAACCCATGATCAAGAAGGGTAAGAAGCTTCTGATTTTATGCATCGGAAGAGGAGTCGGGTATGAATCGCAGGGAAATGGAGTTGACACAATGTCTGGTATTTTTTGCGGTCATCCTTTCACCAGTAAATACATGGCCTAAATGTCCACCGCAGTGAGCACAGATGATCTCGGTACGACGACCGTCGGGATCCGGTAAGTGTTTGACTGCACCCTGTATTTCATCGTCAAAAGCAGGCCACCCACACCCTGAGTTGAATTTGTCTGCGGAGCGATAAAGAGGGGCGTCACATTGACGGCAAACGTAGGTTCCGGATTCAAAGTGGTGGTCATATGCTCCGGTGAACGGACGTTCAGTGCCTTTTTGCAGGATGACATAGGCTTCATCCCGGGTCAAAGGATTCAGTTTATTCATTGGTCTTTTTTAATTTGCTGGCAAATTGCTTGCGGAATTTGTCCACCTTCGGATTGATGATGACCCGGCAATAGGGTTGATTTGGATTGAGGTTGAAATAGTCCTGATGGTAGTTTTCCGCAACGTAAAATGTATCGAAGGGTACGATTTCTGTGACGATCGGATCATCCCATAAAGCAGGGGCAAAATCAGCCTTGGCCTTCTCGGCCAGTTCTTTTTCCTGGTCATTCCGGTAAAAAATGACTGAACGGTATTGAGTCCCTACATCATTCCCCTGACGATTGAGCGTCGTCGGATCGTGAACACTGAAAAATACCTGTAGCAGTTCCTGATAGGAGATGATCTTCGGGTCGTAGTAGATTTGAACCGTTTCGGCATGTCCCGTATTTTCATAACAGACCTGCTTATAAGTTGGATTGGCTACGTGACCACCGGCATATCCGGATTCTACTTTCAGGACGCCATTTAATTCCTGAAAGACCGCTTCAACGCACCAAAAACAGCCTCCGGCCAGGGTGGCTATCTCAAGATCGGACCGGTTATCGATTGGCATATCCATAGCTTTTTCAGTTACTGTGGCTTTTGGGGCACATGAAAATAAAGTCCAGAGCATCATGGGAAACATCAGCCTATAAAAGCCTGACCATTTCATGTAAAATGAATTTGCATGTACAACGATAACATTAAAGATAAGTTTTTTGGTCCGATGAATTAACGATACTTTAATTCCGTCTTCCAATCTTCATTTTTCTGTCCAATCCACTCGAAGTCAAGGCGTTATTACATTTGATGTCCTGCGGATTAACGATTGATGACATTCTTGAAACGCGGTCTGTGTGGCGTAACATCACCGGACTGGGCTTTCTTGGCCGCTTCAAACTCGGAATAATTCCCTTCAAAAAATTGAACTTCGGAATCACCTTCAAATGCCAGTATATGGGTGGCTAGGCGGTCAATAAACCAACGGTCGTGAGAAATAACCAGAATGCATCCTGCAAAGTCTTCCAGCGCGTCTTCGAGAGCCCGTAACGTATTCACATCAATGTCGTTGGTGGGCTCATCCAGTAACAGGACATTACCACCCTGGCGCAAGGTCATGGCCAGGTGGAGCCGGTTGCGCTCTCCGCCGGATAGCACGCCAAGTTTCTTCTGTTGATCAGCCCCGGCGAAATTGAATTTACTCAGGTAGGCCCTTGCATTGACTGTCGTGGTGCCAACGGTGATCAGGTCCTGACCTCCGGAGATGGCATCATACACGGTTTTCTCAGCATCCTGCAAGGCTTGATGGGATTGGTCAACGTAGGACAGTTTGACCGTATCGCCAATCTTGATGGATCCCAGATCGGGTTTTTCTTCACCCATGATAATACGGAATAATGTACTCTTACCCACCCCGTTGGGACCGATGATGCCGACTATGGCGTTACGTGGAATATCGAAACTAAGGTGCTCAAACAGGATGCGTGAATCATAGGATTTACTGAGATCACTGGCTTCGATGACCACATCACCCAGCCGCGGACCGGGTGGGATGTACAGTTCGAGCCGTGCTTCTTTTTCCTTGATTTCTTCGTCGGCTAATTTTTCATAGGCATTCAGTCGGGCTTTGCCTTTGGCATGGCGGGCTTTTGGAGCCATTCGGATCCATTCCAATTCCCTTTCCAGGGTCTTCTTTCGTTTGCTTTCCGCCCGTTCTTCGGCTTCCAGGCGACGTGCTTTTTGTTCCAGCCAGGAGGAGTAATTGCCTTCCCAGGGAATGCCTTCCCCACGGTCCAATTCCAGGATCCAGCCGGCGACATTGTCCAAAAAATAACGGTCGTGAGTCACGGCGATGACCGTTCCGGCAAATTGCTGCAGATATTGTTCCAACCACTCCACCGATTCGGCATCCAGGTGGTTTGTCGGTTCATCCAGTAACAGGATGTCCGGATTGCTCAATAACAGCCTGGCCAGGGCAACACGCCTGCGTTCACCGCCTGACAGAACCTTGATAGGCTGATTTTCTTCGGGGCAACGCAATGCTTCCATGGCAGTCTCGATCTTGTGATCAATTTCCCAGGCATTGTGGTGCTCAATGTGTTCCATCAACTCTCCCTGTCTTTCAATCAGCTGCATCATCTCATCGGGATCGATGGGCTCCGTGAGTTTCAGATTGATGGATTCGTATTCTTTGAGGAGATCCATGATGGGCTTAACACCCTCTTCGACTATCTCCCGAACGGTCTTATCCGGATCCAGTTCAGGTTCCTGGGCCAGGTATCCAATCCGGTAGTTGCCATCAAACCGGATTTTTCCTTCATAATTGGAATCCAATCCGGCGATTAATTTAAGCAGTGTGGACTTGCCGGAACCATTTAATCCCAGGACTCCAATTTTGGCTCCATAAAAAAAAGAGAGCCATATGTTTTTCAGAACTTGTTTGGATGGAGGAAATGTTTTCGAAACACCTTCCATTGCGAAAATGATCTTGTGATCTGCCATACGTTTTATTTCGATTAGACTTAAATGCAATTCGGCTGCAAAGGTATGATTCTGTGTTTGATATTGGCAGGGAAATTCAGGCCGCAGGGCTTGATCGGGCTGTGCTGGAATCTTAGGTTAATAAAATAAAAAGGGGGCAAGCCATTTCATTCAAGGCTTGCCCCCTTCTCAGGAAAAATGGTAACTATTTCTTAGTTCAAGGTGATATCACATTCGTAACAATTGAAGGTTGCTTTGCCACTGGTGCCACCGACGGTCGCTTCCAGCTTGAGCTGTGAATTCTCTTTGTCGCGGAGGCGGATCTGTGTCCGGGATGGGAGTTCGATTTCACTGTATTTCGCATCGGCAGTAACGGTAAAGTCTCCACTGGTTTGATTACACTTGAGCTCAAGGTATTTGGCATTCATTTCGAGCCGGGTAAGTTTTTCGAAACGTTCCAGGGTTATTTCATCTTCGTAGCTTTCCGGGAAGATGAGCTCCGTGCCGACCGTATTGATTTTATATTCTCCGTACTTACTGTTTACTTTGAGCCGGTCGATGCGGTCTCCGGTATATTCGTCTTCGTAGGAGCTTTCCAGATCCATGTTTCCAATATGCTTGAAATGATACTCGCCATATTTGGATTTGCCGGTAAATGATTTGGCGTCCCCAATGGTCAGGTTGCATTCATAGCCGTCGAAAGTCAAGTCTCCGAGATTGCCCATTTCATACGAAGAGTATTTATCGGTGATCTTTACCGGACCGGCAATGTTGCCAAACCGGAATTCAGAATCATAGGTTTCGAGTGTTAGTTGCGAGAGGTCGCCACCTTTGACATCGGAATATTTCAGATTACCGGATAAATGGCGGGCTGATTTATAAGTAATGTCCGAATCATAGATTTCCATACTCAGGTCATTAACATTGCCTAAAGTGGCTTCACCGTATTTCAGGTTGAGCGTGAAAGGACCAGTGCAGTCGGCTACCCGAACTTCACTGTCGTATTGTTCAATGCGTAGCTGACCTTTGATGTTTTGATCGACATAGATCGGATCGTATTTGTTTTTAACCTCGATCACGGCGAGATTGTCCGGTATTCGGACCTCCAGGACCATATCAACATCACGAATGTTCTTGGCTTTATCACCCGATTCAAAGGTGATGGTACTTTTATTCAAGACCGTAATCCAATTTTTAATGTTACGATCTGAATTAATGTTGATCTCGTTTCCGGATTGGGAAGCCCGGATGTCCATATTGTTCAATGCCAGGACGGCGTTCGATTCATCGTCGGCTTTCACCTTAATGGTGCCTTTGATGTGTACCTGGCCATCGTTGGAGGGGAGCAATTGGACCTTGCCGCCGCGGTGGCCGATGTAAAGGCGCTGGTCATGCTGTACCGGATAATCCTTTTCCAGGGTTTTCGTTTTCTCGATCTGGGCGGACACCGAAATGGCCAGCAGACACGCCAGGGTCAGGTTAGTAAATTTGAATAGGAGTTTCATCGCGATTGGGTTTTTGTAGTTCACGTTGTAATAATTCAAGCAGTTTTAATTGGATCTCATTGTTTTTCTGGATCAATTCCAGGATTTTATTTTTAGTTGTTTCGTCCATTTGATCGGAGGTGGTCTGGATGGTCAGATGGTTGACTTCTTCCCATTCGGAGTTAATGTCCTTGAGGACGCCATCATCGATTTTTGCCAGGTCAACGGCAGTCAAAGGCTGCTGAAATTGGTGTTCGTAAGCTTTGACAAAGGACGCGTCGAGGGGTAATTTTTCGAGGTTGGCCACTTTGAGCTGGCTGGGTTTGGTCGTATACCAGGCAAAGAAAGCACACAAGAGCACCACTGCTGCGGCGGCAACCTGCATGATCCATCTGGGCTTTCGGGATACGGAATTTGTCTGTCGTATCTGACGCCACATGGCTTCATGGTCGATGTGCTCGATTTGATCCAGCTTCTCCCGGTTATGCAGGATCCACCGTTCCAGTTCGTCCTGTTTGTTCATGCGTTGTGATTTTTTGTTTCAACAATTGTTTGGCCCGCCAGTATTGTGATTTGGAGGTTGACTCGGTGATCTCTAACATTTCGGCGATTTCCTGATGCTTATAACCTTCCAACAGATACAGGCAGAATACTTGTTTGCAACCGTCTGGCAATTCCATGATCATGTCATGCATTTCCTGGACGGCCATTTTTATTTCTGCATCGGCTGCGATTGCCAGCTCCGGTATGTATTCCTGAGGTTCGATGCGCCACCGACGTTTGCCCTGCAGGTGATCCAGTGCGGTATTGATCACGATCCGTTTGATCCAACCGGCCACGGCCTGGATATCTTGCACGGTGTGCAGGTTGCTAAAAATTTTGATAAAAGCTTGCTGCAAAACGTCTTTTGCATCTTCACCATTCCCAACCATGCGCCATGCCGTATGGTACATGGGCTGGGCAAATCGCTGGTACAGTTGATATCGAGCCAGTTCATTTCCTCGGATGCATTTTTCGATCAGTAAGGCATCTTGCATGTAATCCGATTGATAATTGGTTTTTTCAAAGGTAGGACCGTCAGGCCAATAAAAAGGTTGGAATGATTTCCCAAATCGTTGAATATTTTTTCCACGGGTAACAACCAATAATTGGAACGGTGTAACTTGTTCGGTCCAATAACAATCATTATGAAATCGTATCTTTTTGCAGGCGGATTAATCCTTTTGATGATTCAGTGTCAGCAACAGAACAAAGAAATATCCCTTTTTGACGGACATTCTTTGAAGGGCTGGCATGCCGACGTACCGGAGCAGGACACCAATTCGTTGGCCCGGGACCCTTTTGTGGTCCGCAATGGGATGCTGGTAAGCCTGGGCACTCCCGGAGGTCACCTGATTACGGACTCCAGCTATGCAGATTATTCCCTGGATGTGGAATACCGGTTTGCCGGAGAACCAGGTAACTGCGGCGTCCTGGTCTATGCATCAACGCCCCGCTTTTTGTACGGGATGTTTCCCAAATCGATTGAAGTGCAGATGATGCATGAAAATGCCGGAGATTTTTGGTGCATCGGCGAAGACATAACAGTCCCCGATATGGTTGAGCGGCGGGGACCGCAGGAAGAGTGGGGAGGCACCGAAGGAAAGAAGCGACGTATCCTGAATCTTACGGATGATTCGGAGCGCCCGGCCGGAGCGTGGAATCATCTTCACATCGAATGCCTGGGTCATGCCATCAAAGTCTGGGTCAACGGCGACCTGGTCAATTCCGGCACCAATTGCACGGCAGATCATGGGCAGATTGCTTTGCAGGCAGAAGGGTCGGAAGTCGAGTTTCGCAAGGTTGTCTTAACGCCGATTACGGCGCTTTCGCCAGACAATGCGTTTGCCGATGAAGCAGCAGATTGATCTTATTCCGGGCGCTTGAATCCGGCGGAGTGGCGATCGATGACCAACAGCCAATCATTGCCGCGGCCAGGATCACCAGGAGGATCGGCCTGGATAGACCCCCGGAATGACCTGATGCCACCATGGATGCAGGTTCCGGTTGCCGGGTGAAACCACCACAGCTGCAATTCGTCCGGATACAACCTACCGGTATTAACAATGAGTTCATGGCCATAGGGAGTGTAGGCCATCAGGAATTGACCCAGCGTGTCGACAGCTGCCACGCAGGTCATTCCGCCGGCGTTGGGTGTTTGTCGCAAGATGCCGTCGTCGGGAACCAATCGTTGCCAGGGCCGTGATTCAAAGAGGTGACGCATGTAACCTGCCTGGAAGGCTCCCGGCAAGTCGAGGGCCTGCTCCCAGGGTGTTCGCGCAGCAGATACCGGCGGAAAATTATCCGACAAAAACTGCCAGACATCGTGGCAACCATACGTATTGCCGCAAGCACCACTTAGCATCGACCAATAGCCTGCCCGCCGGCTGTCGAAGGCATCGAACCATCCGTTTGATGGCGTCCAATTGATGGGATGATCTTCATAATTGGGTTCGCCATCCAGCACTGGTTTTACGGGCTGGCGGGCGTAATCACGTCGGGTCATCCGGTAATTGGGATTGTCAACTTCACCATGACCGGACTGAAATAAATTAAAATCCAGCCAGGCACTGTCCTGAAAGAAGTTGGCTGACGATTGTCCACCCATCGGATGGAAGGTGATCAGGTGTTCCCCGCCATCTCCTTGGCGAAGTCCCCTCGCCATGGCGGAAATGATCTGAAAATCCTCAATTTCCTCCGGAATACGATCACCGCCAAGTATCCAGATGATGCCGGAATTAAGGTAACGCCGCCCCAGAAAGAGGCCAAACCGGTAAGCATTTTCCGGTGTGAAGATCTCCGGTCCGATGCCCCAGCGCTTATTGTATTTGTCCCCCCAGGTCGGTAACATTCCAAGGATCAGTCCTCGGTCGTTGGCTTCTTTGACGATGAAATCAACATATTGAAAATAAGCTTCGTTAGGCCGCGTGGGGTCGTCATCAATCAAAGGCTTTTCTCCATAGGCGTTTGGGGTATGCAAACCATCAAATTCCGCCAGCACCACGGCCTGAATGACGGTAAAACCTTTCTCAGCGCGGTTGGAAAGATAATTGATTGCCTGAATGCTGTCGGTCCGGTGGAAGAGTTCCCAGCCGGTGTCACCCAGGTAAAAGAAAGGCTTGCCATCAGCATAAATCAAATGCCGGGCATCGTCGCTGACTTTTAGGTTTTGTGCCACCGCTCCCGCCACGCAAGCCATCATTACCATCACCAGGAATTCCTTCGTCACATTAGGTCTCATGGATCATAAGGTTATTGTTGCCTTTAATTTAAAGACAACCCAACTTTTTACCTGGTAAAAATGGTGGATAATTATCCGTTTCCGATCAATGTTTTGTGAAGTAAATACCAGTGAAGCTCGCCATCGCAAGGAATATTCAAAAATTAATTCCTTATGCACGGGAAAGTCAACCTATTCAAACCGTTCGCAATCGGTCAGCCGCCATTTCCGGGGTGATGTCCCGTTGTGGATAAGCAAACAGTTCGTAGCCGACCATAAATTTCTTTACCGTAGCGGATCGTAACAAAGGAGGATAAAAGGACATGTGCCAATGCCATTCCGGATGATCCTGCCCATCGGTGGGAGATTGGTGAATACCGGCTGAATAAGGGAAAGAAGTCTGGAATATCCGGTCGAAACGTCCGGTGAGGTCTTTTAGAATGGCTGCAAATTGATTTTTCTCTTCCTCGTTCAACAGACCCAGATGGGCCATGGGTCTCCGGGGTAAAATCATTGCCTCATAGGGCCAAACGGCCCAGAAAGGGACCAGGGAAACAAATCCTTCATTTGCATGGATGATCCTGGTTGACAGTTGTAATTCCTGCTCCAGATAAGCTCGCAGTAAGCTGTTGCTATTTTGATCGTAATATTCCTGCTGTTTGGCCGACTTTTTCTCGACTTCCGGGGGAATGGATCGTTGGGCCCAGATTTGACCATGAGGGTGCGGGTTGCTACATCCCATGACTTCACCTTTATTTTCAAAGATCTGGACATGATTGATGTCGGGATCGCGGCCAATTTCCAGGTATTGTTGCTGCCAGACATCGACGACCCGGCGAATGTCCTCGACTTCCATCTCCGGTAAGGTCAGGGAATGATCCGGCGAAAAACAAATGACCTTACAGATCCCGGTTTCGCCTGCTGCATGCAGAAATCCTTCGCTGTATGTTCCTGCGCTGGTATTCGGCAATAACGCGGCAAAATCGTTGGTGAAAACGTAGGTGTGTTGGTAGTCCGCATTGACATCCCCGCTTGAACGGGTATTGCCCGGACACAGATAACAATGGGGATCAAACGATTGTTTCTCACGCAGGGGAGGGGATTCCTGCTTACCCTGCCAGGGTCGTTTGGTCCGGTGGGGAGATACCAATACCCAATCACCCGTCAGGATGTTATAACGACGATGGGGATCGGAATCGAAATTTAAGGCGATCATAACCTTTGGTATTTACCCTTTTAAAGGTAAAGGATCAGCAGATTATTTACAAAATGCTGGATCTACCTCACCGGCAGGCAAAAAAAAGGCTGCAAAAAATGCAGCCTTTTTTTTGTATTGGGTTTCTTTTAGCTTTTCGGGTCGATGGTTTTGTTCTTATGCATTTCATACAGTTTGCCGATGTTGGGAACCACGATGATTTCCGTGCGGCGGTTTTTTGCCAGGGATTCCGGATCGCTTCCTTCAGCAGTTGGCATGAATTCCGCACGACCGGCGGCCGTCAATTGTTTAGGATCGACACCCATTTTGATCAATTTACGGACGACTTCAATACTACGTGCCGCGCTGAGGTCCCAGTTGTCCTGGTATTTATCGGTATGGATGGAGCGCTTATCGGCATGGCCCTCCACAATAAAATGCATATTGGGATTCGCTTTCAACATGGTAGCGATTTTATCCAGGGTTTCCTGGTCGTCTTTGCTGACAACGGCGGAGCCTGTTTTGAAGTTGATTGGATCATCCATGTCGACATACAGCATGTCCTCCAATTCCACCAAACGCTGGTTGGATTCCAGAACGGCGTCTTCCACATTGGTGAACGCTTCGTCCATGGCCGAGCGGATTTGGTTGATCTGAGCTTGTTTGTCGTTCAGATTTTTCTCGACATCCTTTAATTGGGTTTCTGTCGAAGAGAGCTGGGTACGAACCTGGCTGATGTTTTGGTCAAGCGTCGCTTTTTCGCTATTCAGCTTGGTGTTTTCTTCCTCCAGCATGCTGACTTTCTGTTCAATCTTGGCCATGTTGGCAGCTAACTCGTCTTTTTCACTCTGTAGAGCATTGAACTTCTTGGTACTCACACAGGAGGTCATGAACAGCAATAGTAACATTGGTAGCATCCAAATCTTCATCTTTTTCATTATGCGCCTTTTTAAAGATTTATGTAAGAGTCTTTTCCTTTCGCAAAAATAGGGGTAAGAACCTAATAATCATAATATTCCGTGGAAGTTGCGACGTCGGAAGTGAATTTATTTCCGCACTTATCACCGGTTGGCCCCTAATTCAATACCGTTTGCCAGCAACTCCCAAATCGATGAGCTTCTCCAGCCGCTCAAGATGTTGTTGATCCAGAGTCAGTTGTTGAGCTGCCCAATTCTCTTCCAACCGCCGGATGCTGCGGGTGCCTGGTATGGTAGCTAATGGAATTTTCCTCGAAAGCAGCCAGGCCAGTGCGACCTGTGCAGGACTGGCATTTATTTCTTTCGCGAT
>JAGQXC010000478.1 GCA_020436785.1 Saprospiraceae bacterium
AGATGTTCCGGCTTTTCAACAAAATGCCCGGCGGTCAATAAGGGCAGTCCTTCGGAAAGGTCATCGAGCATCTTAACCAGTTCTCCCTCCTCACGGATAGGCTCCATATTGAGCAACTGCCTCATCTTATCAGAAGTAAACGGCAAAAACGGGCGCACGACCACACTAAGTGCTGCTACAATCTGCAAGCAGATATTCATGACTACTTTGACCAATTCCGGATCATCGTTGACCGTTTTCCAGGGTTCATTGTACTGGAGGATCTGGTTACCCATGCTGGACAATTCCATGATCCTTTTAAGCGCCTCCCGAAATTCAAATTCCCTCAATGCACGGGAAATTTCCTGGATGTGATCAAACATCAGCAACAATTCCGAGTCGTGGTAACTGGGCCACTCAGGGTCAAAAGCTCCTGTAAAGCCTTCGTCGGGATCAAATTCCGGTACCTCTCCCTGATAAAACTTTTGGGTTAAAACCAGGACCCGGTTGACAAAATTGGCCAGGTTACCAACCAATTCATTGTTGTTGGCATCCTGGTAGGATTTCCAGGTAAATTCGCTGTCCCGCTGTTCGGGCATATTCTTGACAATGGTGTAGCGCAGTACATCCTGTCGGCCGGGAAAGTCTTCCAGGTATTCGTGCACCCACACCGCCCATCCTTTGGAAGTCGACAGTTTACGACCCTCCAGATTCATAAATTGATTAGCCGGGACATTCTTGGGCAGAACAAAGGAACCGTGCGCATGCAAAATCGCCGGAAATATGAGGCAATGGAATACAATGTTATCCTTACCGATGAAATGAACCAACTGAGTGTCCGGATCCTGCCAGTAGATCTGCCAGTCTTTCCCTTGTTCAGCAGCCCAGGCCTTGGTTGCCGAAACATATCCGATGGGAGCATCCATCCAAACATAAAGTTTTTTACCAGCCGCTCCGGGGATTTCCGGTGGGACATCGACGCCCCAATCCAAATCCCGGGTCATCGAACGGGGATGCAGTCCGGCGTCGAGCCAGGAGTTGCATTGTCCAATGACATGATTCTTCCATTCGGCGGGATCGTGGAGTTGGGTGCCGTCCAATTCGCCGGTATTGATCCATTCTTTCAGCCAGCCGGCGTATTTATCAAGAGGCAGAAACCAGTGTTTGGTTGGTTTAAGTACCGGTGTCGAACCGGTTAATGTAGAACGGGGATTAATGAGCTCTTCCGGGCTAAGGGTAGAGCCACACTTTTCACACTGGTCGCCATAGGCTTCTTCATTGCCACAATTGGGACAGGTACCGATGATGTACCGGTCTGCCAGAAACTGTCCGGCTTCTTCATCGAAGTATTGATTGGTCTCTTTTTCGACAAATTCTCCTTTTTGATAGAGGGTTCGAAAGAAATCCTGCGAAGTGGTATGATGAACCGGATCACTGGTGCGATGGTAGATGTCGAAAGACACCCCCAATTTTTCAAAGGTTTGTTTGATCAGCGTGTGGTACCGGTCGACAATTTCCTGTGGAGTGGTATTCTCCTTCCTGGCCCGGATCGTAATCGCAGCGCCATGTTCGTCGGAACCACAAACATGCACCACTTCTTTACCCATTAACCGCAAATACCGGGTATAGGCATCGGAAGCAAGGTAAGCGCCAGCCAGGTGTCCGATGTGTAAGGGACCGTTGGCATAGGGCAGAGCGGAAGTGATCAGATACCGCTTTGGTTGAAAGAAAAAATCTGACATGCGCCCGGTTTTCGAGATTTCTTGTCCTATGCGCGAAGATAGCATTCACGTTCGGATAGCATGATGATTTATATAAAAAATGAAAATATCACCGCAAATCAGACCAATGAGCCCTATCCGGAGAACCAAAAGCCGAATCCGGTTGGATGCGGTCAAACATGGCTCGCCTGGAAACTTCTCCGGCTCAATCGTTCAACCGGGACCAGGTTCAAGTCCAGTGACAGGTTAAAGTAAACGAGGATCCGGGGACACCACTGCAATGTGATGGCCGTGCTAACGAGTTATTTCAGCATCCGGTTCCTGCCCCCGTTCAAGCCGGGATCATTGATTGGCAGCGCAAGCCAGCAATGAAAAAAGCCCCGGGCAAATACATGTCCAGGGCTTTAGTTTCGTTCAGCGGACCAGGATTAACCTCCAAAGTCGTCAAACGCGATGTTGTCATTGGGAACACCAAGTTCATCCAAGGTTTTCAACAAAGCGGCATTCATCAGCGGAGGTCCGCAGAAATAGTATTCAATTTCTTCCGGTTCAGGATGCTTGCTGAGGTATTGATCCAGCAATACCTGGTGAATGAAACCGGTAAATCCATCCCCGTTGGGATCATCAATATCTTTTTTTACCGTCCAATTGTCCTCTTCCGTTGCATTGGAGAGCGCGATGTAGAAGCGGAAATTGGGAAACTCTTTTTCAATCTCACGGAATTCCTTCACATAGAACAACTCACGGCGTGAGCGGCCACCATACCAGTAGGAGACCTTCCGATC
>JAGQXC010000479.1 GCA_020436785.1 Saprospiraceae bacterium
CGTCTCGTCCAGGTCGTTGCACACGATCACCGGCGCTTCGTCGTCCACCACTTTGATTACCTGCAGATAGGTCATGTAGCCATCTCCGTCGTCCTTCAGGTTGCGGTGGATGCAGCATCTGGCTTCACTGGCCACCAGCCGGTCGTCCACGATCACATCCGGATACCGGTGGTGGATGTCCGGTGAATACACACACCAGTCGATCAGCTTCCACGTCCTCAGGATCTTGTAACAACCTTCCGTCACGTCGTAGCGCTCATCCGAGTACGTCACCCCGATCAGCTCGCAGTCGTCGTCGCTGATCTCGGGGTACCCCGCTCCGCTGCGGTCCGCCGCTAAATTGGCCTGATCCGTGCAGTTCACCACCACATCTTCGGGGAAGATCACCTCGAAGTCACTACGGGGCTTCACGTACAGCGTCTGCGTATCGTGCGACGTGTTGCCGCACTTGTCGGTGGCGGTGACTGTCTTGGTCAATGTACCTACCCCGCATTCATTAAGGCTGCCACTGTATTCTACATCCGTATCCGGCGCCCAGCAGTTGTCCGTGATTACCCAGTCCTCCGCCGTCTCGTCGAAGTAGCGTTGCGGGTTCGGGTGCCCGCCGTCCGGGTTGTCGTATTTATCCAGCATCAGCCACAGCCGGCAGTAGATCGGCTGCCAGTTGTGGTCTTTATACCAATAGCTGTATTCGTCGCAGTTGACGCCGCCGGCATAAGTGCTTTCCCCACAGACCGGTCCGCCGTAATAGCCGTAGTCGCCGCCATCCCAGGGAATTTCCACACAACAGGCAAATCCACTGACCGGATCCAGTGCTACATCCGAACCACCACCAAAATACGGACTAGAACAATACGTTTGCAAGACATCTTCTCCGTCACAGACATCGTGGGTAAACTGCGCACCATGGCCATTTACACTTATGGACTTGGTTCCTCCCGCATAAGTCTTCGTCAGCTCCCACCAGTAGGGCACCCCGTCGCAGTAGGCCGTGATGTCCTCCGGAGCTACCACCACCGGCGGGACTTTGTCGTCTTTCAGCACTTCGATCATGCAGTCGCTGGACAATTCGGAAGAATAATAGGGTTTATTCAAATTCAAAGAAGCAGTTATTTGTGTTTCGGCCCGATAGGGATCGAACACCCTTTCTTTCCAATCTTTTGCAGCTTCTTCCGTCAGGATTTGCCATGCCAACATTTGCCAGGGTACCGCCTGCAGGTTTTTTTGCAAGTCAAACACTAGAGAAAATAAGCTCCGGGAAGTGTTGGCTGGACTGGAGATACAACTGGCAATATATCCTGTCGGCGTAACGATGGGATTGTTGCAAATTCTCTGGCCGACTATCCCAATGGTCGTTACGGGAATATCCCAGCTGAATGGAACCACCGCAAAGGGTTCATTCGAAGTACAAGTAAAGTTCGGCCGCGGATCGCCGTAGTGAATGTAATCATCCAGACGCCACAGATACCAGGCCATAAACAAGGGCGACTTATTCCACCAGTACCACTTGTGTTCGCCACTGAAGAACGTGTGGCTATCGTAAACGGGGACATCACAAGCTTCATATACCCGTAATACCAACTGTTCACTACCACATTCGGTGACATCAATGTAATCGTTGAAAACAAAGATGTTGATCCATTCTTCGATGGCCTCATCAATGGCCACTTTATTGTCCAGGTAGGTATAATGATCGTAACAGGACGCAAAGTAGTCTTGCCAGTACCCTCTCCAATAGGACACACTGTCCATATTGGCTACTGCAAAATGCAACTGGTCACAACAATTGTCATGGCTGCCATCGTCCAGGTCCTTCGCATAGATTCGCGCCCAGCATTTCTCCGGATCCAGGCTCACCTGGGTGATCTCGTCACACACCGGAGTCGGAGGCGTATTGTCGTAAACACTAATCCCCTGCAGCAACAAGGTCTCGTTCCAGCACCGGTCGCGGATGTGGTACAACACGTTGTGCCAGCCGGCCGGCAAGTAGACATGTGCCGTTTCTCCTTCCGCAATATTTCCTGATTCCAGTAGCGTCTTGCCCGGATGGGATGGATCGCTGTATTCGATTTCGTAATGGACCTCCAACTGGTCGTCGCAATCTTTCAGTACCCAGGCCCGCGGATCTGGCAGGATGACCGTCGCTTTGCAATCGTGCGGAGCCACCTCACCATTCAGGACTTTACAGGCAAGCCAGGCACCTAAATCAATGGCTTTACGAAATACCGATTCCGGCACGACATCGCAATCCGTTCCACTTGGATTGTCATCCAAAGAACTCAGGTAGGCACCGGCAATTACCGGGGCTTCTGTATCCGTGATCTTGAACCACTGCACACACATCGTATCCCTTCCTCCACACCAGTCATAAATGTGCCATGTCCTGCGAATCTTGTAGGATCTGCCACAAGTAGGTATGATGTGGTCTTCATAATCGAATACGATTTGGCATTTGCCTGAGTTGGCAAAGTCTGGTCCGACGTCCGTATGAAGTGGCAACAAGTATCCGGGATCCTGCCCCGGTTGGGTACTCTTCAGATAAGGTGCCGGGAAATAGCCGTCTCCTTTGGTAGGCCATGGATGGGCATACCCCTGGTCATCCAGATAGGTATCGCCATCCTTACCGGCATTCCACAGCAGTTCAACAATCTTACCATTACGGAGCACATCTGTGGTACATTCAATCAGCGTATCCGGCCCACAAACCAGGCTATCGATCGTCTCTTTGCGTACAAACAGTGTGTCGCGGCATTCATTGTAATTGCCCCAGACATCGGTAGCTCGAACTTTCCTCGCCAAGTAACCGATGAAATTGCGGTCCTCGCAGCCCAGATTTTTCCACTGTTTCTCCAGCACTTCCAGTTTAGGTGGATATTCCATACAGTTGTCTGACAACACAATCAGGTCTTCCCGTTCTGACATTTGCAGGCAGCTGATCGTGTCGTTTGTACACACAATTTGCGGTGGCATTTTGTCTTCCACTTTGACAATACCCCAACATTTGTTTTCACATACAATATTTTCCACCGTGACATACAACTCCTGCCCCCGGTAATCCGAGGTCACCGGGTTTGGCACCGGATTACCATAGCGGTCTTTGATGGAGGTGACCGCATAGAAGCCCAGTTGCACACAATAGGGATCTTTCCCCTGGATCAGTACACCACCGGTGAGAAAGATCTGGCAATCGCTTCCCAGGGATACATTGACGAGGTCCGCACAAGCACCGTCGCAATTGAACCAGCAAGGTGGGATGAAGGTCGGATCGTTGCCCGTACCCTGATCGCCCGGAGCTCCCGGATTCAATCCATCGGGATCAACTCCGGGGTCAGACAGGTCATGCGTCCAGATTACCCGGCCATAAGCATCCACCAGGCCATCGTTCCCATTGATTTCCATACCGGTTGGGCTGACACCTCTTGCCCATACTTCAGCCTGATTGTACAACGTGTCGGCAACGGAATTGCCAATCACCGGATCGACCTCCACTTTCAATTCAATGATGATCTGCTGACCAGGTTCAAAATAGGTAGCATCCGAAGGAATGATCATGGTCGATCCTGCCGTTCCGTCATATCCTGGATTGACTTCAACACCAGCCGTTGCATCCGACGACAGTACCAGGACACTAACGACATTTTGGAAGTAAATACCAAACTGCGTCATTATGTCGTCCGTAAGGCTCAGACTGTCCAGAGGCGTATTCCCCGTATTGGTTATGATCAAATGATAGACTGCCCGGAAGTTACCCGGTGCCGGGCTGTCTTCCACATGATCCAGATTCTTATTCAGGTTGACCATGGGAACATTCACGCAGGTTGGATCGTGCTCCCCGCCACTGTCACCTTCTTCGCCTCCATTCGAGCTCTCAGGATCCGGTCCCGTATCGCTGCGGTCGGTGTGGTCTCCGATGATGGTATTACCCATCACGGCAGCCTGATTTTTTAACGGTGAAGGTGCTCCGACAGCGTTTGGATCGATCAGCAAAGTAAATCGTACATCGATAAAAGAATCCCGCTCCAGGGTATCCAGCACCACGGTGCCATCCAGTATCTTCGGGAAATCCTGTATGGTAGGCAGATAGGAGGTCCCGTTGAGGTTGGTCACCACCCCGTTGATCAACCGCGGTGGCTCGTGAATACTGGGCGGTTCCAGAACAGCAACCAGGGCCGTTCCCAATTGATCGGCGATCGAATCAACCAGCATCAGATCATAAAATGGTACATTCCCCTTGTTCTTGATCAGCACCTGAAATTCTACTGCTGCTACCCCAGGTAATGAATCCTGACGATAAGTGGTCACACTCAGGATCTGTTTTGATACGTTGATGTCTTTAAGCTGTACCAGGGTGGGATCATCGCATTCCCCTATCCCATTGGTTCCTTCGGCGTCCGTCCCGGCATCCGAATAATCTTCCGTCGTATAACCGGAGGACGTGTCTACGCCCCAGGCATACGCCTGATTGAGCAGGGTGTCTGAGGCGCCCATGGCATTGGGATTCACCATAATCTTCAGACATACCACGATACTGTCATCAACCCCAAGTTTATTCACCGCTGGGCTTAATAATGTATCATTCGTGGTACCGTTGAAGGAAGCATTTCCGGTGCCGTTGGTTACGGTTACCATGGGATCCGGAGGGATCATGTACGCAGGACCTAACTGGCCGTCCAGATCTTCAACTAATAAAATGGAATCCAGGGGTGTGTTTCCGATGTTTTTTACCTTGATCTTGTAGGTCACTTCAAAGTTACCCACCGAATCCGGTGTCATCACCAACCGGACACTGTCCACCCACTTGGCTACCCCCAGCAGCGGTAATCGAATTTGGGTCGCATCATTATCCGTACCCTGATCTGCAAAATGAGCAGGGTTATTGCTTTTCGGTTGATCCCCAGCGTCTGAAAGATCCGCGATGAACTGTTTGCCAAGGGTATCCCACGCCACTACCCTCGCCTGGTTCATCAGGGGTGACGGAGCTCCTGATCCATTTGGATCCACCACGACCGATTTACTGGCCCAGATGCTGTCATTGGGAAGAAACGAAGTACACGTATACCAAAAGATCGTGTCGGAAGTCGGCGAAAAAGCCAGATCACTGCAATTTGCTGCCGTCCCGTACACCGATGCTTGCTGGTCAATCAACACCTGGCCCAATTGGCCGCCCAAATCATCTGTAAGGCAAATGCTGTCTAATGAAACATTGCCGGTATTGACCACCGCATACTGAAAAGTAATGGCAAATAACTCACCCAATATTGGATCACAGAACACCGAATCGATCACATAATCTTTGACCACACTGATGCTGGGTATGGGCAGCAAGGTGCATTCGTTGTTATTTGCCGGATCCCAATCGAAGTCCGGGTCGATCAAAGTCCCTGCCTGAGAGGTATCTATGGCACTTACGATGCTGGAAACTCCTACACCAGTCGCATAAGCAGTATTGCAAATGATCATTTCACTTACATCCAATGCCTCGTAAGCCCTGTATTGACTTACAATCTGAACGATCATTGAATCACCTGTTTGTAGGATACCACTAAAAATTATAAATCCTTCATTATTTGGATAGAAATAGGAATCCAGTGAAGTGGTTGCCGGATGATCTACTAAAAGCACTGTATCTACCTCAATAAATCCTTGCGCTGGAAGATGATCGGTCAATGTGATGTTCTGAAGTGGGTCATTGCCTATACTTTTAATTACTAAGCTTGTGTAGACCTGAAATATGCCAGGCTCATTGGGCACCTGAACGACACTGTCGAGATTCTTGGCCAATCCGATGCCTGGAACGTACACCGTTGTGCAATCGTCGTTGGATGCGTTGCAAAAGATATCCAGCTCGATCTGATCACCATTCTCCGATCGATCCATGACCGAAGTAGTTGATACGAGCAGTCCCATGGTGTCCCGCACCAGATTATCTGCATGGACTACTGCAGAATTACATAACACAGATCCATCTGCATTTTTGAAATGGGCGGCAGGAGCGATCACGCAGTAAGAAATGATGTAGTATTCCCCAGGTGCAAGTTTTGCACCTTCAGCGGAAACAAAGGTGGTATCTCCGCTATAGCGGTACCCAAACACCGGGTCTACAGCAGCGCCGTCATAGGTCAGGCTTCCCCCTGTTACCTCGGCGTGAAAATAAAGTGTATCGTAAAGATCCACCGGGTAAAGGGTGTCTAAACCCAGGTTTTGAACTTTTACACTGAAACAAGCTTCGATCAGCCCATCCGTTGTTCTTCGTTGATAAACGGTATCCAGCTTTTTTGCAACTCCAATTTTTGCATCGGTTACCACCACACGGCACGCAGATGAATTTCCTGCGGCATCGGTAGCTACAAAGGTGAGATAGCCACTGCTGGTGAAGGTCTCTGTATTTGGTGCAGGAATTTGCGATAGGACAACGTCCATTCCAACGATCATTGAGTTGCAATCATCTGTGGTGGAGACCCAGGGATCAGACGCATAATCGCCTATCACATATTCGCAATTGTTATTGGGATCAATTTCAATAAATTGAGTTAGACAGGTGATGGTTGGCGGACATCGGTCGATGATGGTAAAGGTAGCTTCACGCACCGAATCTCCACAGGATTGGTAAATTTCATCGTTATTGGTAATCCTGATGGTGATCCGGTTACCGCAGATGGTGTCCGAAGGTCGCAGTTGGCTGATAAGTGTGCGACTCATACATGCGACAATATTTTCATTGATGGGACAAAACTGGTTCCATCCACGGCTTGGATCGTCTGCAAAAAATACCTGAACTCGTGTTTTTAGATTGCAGAGCGGCCCTCTGCGCACATCACAGGTAGCATAATTAAATAAATCATTCGAGCCATCCGTGAATTCATCCAACCAGGTTTGAAATGTATTGGTGATGTTATCCTGGCAGGTATAAACCGTATCATTCGAAGGCACTTCCGGTGTAGGCAATGGTATAACTCTAAGGATTAACACCGCCTGATTGACCGATACGACATCATCGCAATCTGAATTCTGACAGGTACCAGTCAGAAAGAAAGTATACCTTACTGTCCCTCCACAAGTCGATGGCAAAGGAATTTGTCCCTCCCCACCGGGATAATCGTCTACATGAACATTAAAACTCGTGTTAACTGTCTCTCCGGACAACACAGATATATCGACCCCGGCTAAACGGATATACTGGCAATGATTATTCGGAGACAGCAAACTATCCATATAATAGATGAACTGCTTTTCTATGGAATCCGCGGTGGTGCAATAAGACATACAAACGGTACGATTATCATAGCCGCTACCAAACCGTATCCCATATCCACAGTTGTCAGGGTCTGCCGCGTAGGTACAATTACCTTTTATTAAACAGGGATAGCCACTTACAACCTGTGCAGACAGCTCCGATTTACTCGATACCAAGGTAAGTAGCATTAGAGTTATAGTTAATGCATATCCTGTTTTCAACCTTCCCAAAATACAGAAAGAATGTGAGTAAAATTCCCGGGTCATTTATTAATTCATTTAAAAATCAATTTTACGAATAATTATATAGAAACAAGTTTTATATTTCATATTAACACAATTCATAACTTATAACGCGTTGAGTGGTTAAGCTGCCAAAGCATGTTTGGTTTGGTTTATGGGACGGTTGTTTAAATAATTCCAGTATTGCTTAAAAGTTTTGGCTGCAACTTTCGTAATGATCCTGATTTCAAAACC
>JAGQXC010000059.1 GCA_020436785.1 Saprospiraceae bacterium
GCAACCACAAAGTAACCCGGAAAATAATCGTCAGGCAACCCCTTTGGATCACCTCTTGGATCTATTGAAAAACCGCCGCTCCCGGCGATTTGGGCTGGGGATGAAGATGCCATCCGGTCCCATGGCCTATGCCAGCCAATATCCCGGTGTTCGTCTCACGGAGGAAGAGGAAGCCTTGCTGGTTTTTTCTGCGGCCGGCATTACCGGATACGCACTGGGTGACCTGGACTACAGTGCCGGCCAGGGAGGAACCATTCTTGCCGGAACCGTGGGGCGAACCATCCCCAGCGGCGACGCCATCCATACCTGCGGGCTTATTGTCATCAATGCCGATGCAACATATTACATCAAAAGGCCTCAGGATTGGTTGGCAACAGAGATTCCCGGGCTGGTCCAACTGGCTGAACGGGACAATTACCTGGAATTATACCGTCGCTCCCGGGTATCCATCGGACAGGGTGGAAGGTACCCTCCCGTTCACCCATTCATGAACATCAATTGCAATCAATGGTCACTTTATGATCCATCAAGCACTTACTTTCTACCCGTAGCCGACCTTACGTTCATGTACATCAATGCATTGCTGGAAATATTCAACGAATACAATGGGGCATTCATCCGTGATGAAAGATCCTGGTTTCGCCCGGCGGGAGTACTGTCTTATACCCGGACTCGCGGTGGTCACCTGGAAAGTGATTTGAAAGCGGAACGCACCTTGACCATCCAGCAACTGGAAACGATGGTGGAAGAATTTGTATCTGTCGAGATGGGTATGATGATTCAGAATCTCATGCTGATGACACAGGCATTGGGCCTGGGAGGTTTTCCACACTGGGCGGCACATCCCTATGGCTGGTTTAATACCCTGGGATTTCAAATGCAACCGGTGCGTGCCAGCCGCTATTTCAATTTGCCATTACCGCTGCGTTGGCTGGCCGGCATCTTTCACAAAGATCCTGTCATTCCGGTGGTTACCGGTCTGACCCAGGCTAGCGGTCCGGTGATCGCCCCGTATTGTCCTCCAAATTTTCCTGACATGGCTACCGCGGTCCGTGCGGTCGCGGATCAGAAATGGGGACCCACGGGCATATTCCGGGAAGGCGCAAGCAACAGCGCGTGGAAAGACCCGGGAAAAATTGCCGGGGCGGCTCCAACCATCAGTCAGAAGGCGCTGGATGCAACCATTGCCTATTGTGATTACGTTTACCGTCACTACCGACGCTTCCCGGCCTACCCGATGCCCTTGCGCACCTTGCTGGGCTTCCAGGTCAATCACCTCGACCTGGAGTTCTACGACCGGTTTTATCCCTCCGGGGTATTGAGTGAATCGCAACGAAATCATTTCAACGAATGGCATCAGCCAGCAAAAAATGCCTGACGGACATCTTGGCCATCAACCAAGCATCAATCGCACGGTCAAAGCCAGGACCATGATCACAAAAACAACCTTGACCCAGGCATTACCCATCTTTAATGCCAGGTGCGCACCAAGATATCCGCCGATCACCATGCCGGCAAATAAGACCAAACCGAAATGCCAGTTGACCAGGCCGTGCAGGATGAATATGGTCAGTGCTGTCAACGTGGCGACCAATCCTGGAATTTTCTGGGTAGCGCTGGATTGATTGATGGTAAATCCGAAAAAAAACATCAGGATGTAGAAGATCATGGCTCCCGACCCTGCTCCGATAAATCCGGCCCAGATCATGACCAGGCCATAAAATAAATAACCGGTCCGCAACCACCCCTTTGACTTGATCCGGGAAACAATACCCAAATCACGCTGGAACAATACCACCGGGAGCAGAACAATGAGAATGATTATGATGATCCGCTTCAACCAATGTTCTTCCACTTGCATCAGCAACTGAGCGCCAAGGAAAGAACCAATGAATGCAAGGATGGAAAATTTTATGACATAGGGCCAGGCAATTTCGTCCGACCGGATGAATCGCCACAATCCACCCAAACTCAATCCGACACCACCGAGCTTATGGGTGGCAATGGCCGCCTGGGGAGGCAAACCCATGAAGATTAAAAATGGGATGCCGATCAAACCAGCACCACCGGACATGGTTCCGATGGAGCTGGCCAGGATCCCAACCAGAAATGTGGCTGCCAAGCGACCAAATTCCATAAAACATTTCCTTTCTACAGGACAAAAGTAGTGGAATAGGAGGATTCTTCACCCAGCAAGAATCCGTGTATCCGAGCATGAGCTGTGAAGATTCCATCTGTGACATTCCTGCATACACGGTCCCATATTCAGGAAGCAATTATTGCGAATTGATCAATTGCAATGCAAATGCCATCACCACATCCCTGCCCTGAAGGTAATCATCGATGTCCTGTTTAACCGTATAATCCGGTAGAATGCCTCGGTCTGCTGGTAAAGAACGCGCCGATGAGATGGCCGTGGAATTAGCCACGTAGTATTCCAAACCGGTTTGTGGCAAGCGACAAGTGGTTTGTCCGGCTGTACAAAAGCCGTTGGAGCCCAATTCTTCCCCGATAATGGTACCCAGATTCAGTTCTTTAACAATCGACATGAAATGGCCGGTGGTGGAATTCCCGATTCCGTCAATCAGGAAAAATAAATGGCCCCGGTACGGATGTTCTGCAGGCGTCTGCAAACCTTCTTCTTCATTGTATAAAGATTCTGAATAATAAGTAAAAGGCTTGTCAACCAGATACTTAAGTAAATTAATGCTGGAATGTTGGGATCCGCCATGGTTGAATCGTACATCAATGATCAGATGATCCACCGGTCTGGATTCAATGGCCTTAAAACTTTGGTCGATGAATTGGTTGAATTCATTCAGGTTGTGCCACCAGTAATAATTGAACGAGGCAACCGACAGGATGGCTGTTTTGTCCTGGTTTAGGAACTGCAGACACAAATTTTCCGGACACGGCCGCTGAAAAGGTTCCTGGTAATCCGGGACGTGCTCGGCTTGGTGCAAGACCACTTTTGGGGCCGAATTGCTGGTGCCGATGGTATAACCGGATGGAAAACCCAGAGCATACGGGATCATCAGGGTAGCATGGTCATTAAAAACATATCTTTTTGACGTTTCAATCAGTCCCTGAGCTGGTATATGACGGTAAATGGAGGCCATAAGATCCTTCACAGATACATCATTGATGTGAACAATTTCATCACCAACGGCGACGCTTCCTGCATTACCCGAATCATCCACCACATACAGGTGTTCGTCGATCCACCTTACTTCTACTGGGAAGCGGAGATGGACCGGTAGCATTTGCGTTTCGAAATAAAATCCCCCGGTTGAGGTGTGGGAGCAGCCGATGCTGGCAATGATCTCATCACACATCCAGAAGAATTCCGCATAAGTAGTCTGATCGGTCACCTGGTTTTGTTTTTCACCGATCAACTGCCAAAATTTTTCACCACTGATGAATTTGAGTGCATTCGGATGGATGCGCACCAGAGCTTTACCCAGTTCTTCCAGGTCTTGTCGATATGCTTCTGCGGGATAGGTTTTGGAGAATAATTCCGGATCAAACCCCGCTGGAAATTCGGCGGACGACTCCGGATGCCGGATGCGTTTTATTTGCGCTATGGCGTTGTAATTTTCCGAATTAAGCACCAGCGACTTCTCATAATAATAGAGGGCGGAATCCTGATCTCCATTTTGAAGCAATCCTTCACCAAGGTTGTCGTACACATTGTAAGATTCTGGAAATTCTCTGACCAGCAGACGGAAGATTTCTATGGCTTCCGACGTTTTGCCACTCCAAAGCAGCGAGTATCCATACATGGTCAGGTCGTCCTCGCTTTCAAACGTATATGATTCCGGGTGTTCTCGCCGAAGCCGGTAATAAAGTGCGATCCTTTCTGCGATGGGCAGTTGATCGTTTTCTCTTAACTTCTTACCAATAGATGTCTTGTTCATGGATTTTATGGGTGCCTGCACAGCTCCTGAATCGATCTTCGAGGAGCAGCCCGCCCCGAATACCAGGAGAAGCATTCCTAACACCTTAGCTGAAACCGGGTGGATATTCATGTAAATCTATTTGCCGCTAAACTATATCCATTACCGGTTGGGAAGTACCTGAAAATGTAAAGGAATGTAAACAGGACGTAAAAGTTAGCCGGGTATTAAAGATCACTCCTCCAGGACCGCGCGCACACTACCTTTTTCAGTCAGTAGTTCTCGCGCCGCCTCATAACTAACTTGCAATTGCTCCATGATCATCCGGGTTCCCCGATCAACCAGCTTGGTGTTGGTGAGTTGCATGTCTACCATTTTATTATCCTTCACCCGGCCCAGTTTGATCATAACACTGGTGGAGATCATGTTCAGGATCAACTTTTGAGCAGTTCCGGATTTCATCCGGGTACTTCCGGTGACGAATTCAGGTCCAACGACAGCGACCACCGGATGGTCTGCCTGTTCGGTGATGGGCGAACCGGGATTGCAGGTGATGCAGCCGGTAATCAGCCCGTGGGTACGGCAGTCTTTCAATCCATGGACCACATAGGGCGTGGTACCCGAAGCAGCTATGCCTACTACCACATCATATTCATTGATACCGTGAGTTTGCAGATCATGCCAGGCCTGGTGAATATCATCTTCCGCATCCTCAACCGAAGTACGGATGGCTTTTTCACCTCCGGCAATGATTCCGACCACCCATCCGGCAGGCACTCCGTAGGTTGGGGGACACTCCGAGGCATCCAGAATGCCCAGGCGGCCACTGGTGCCGGCACCGATGTAAAACAACCGGCCACCCTGCTTCATTTTTTCAACGATCGCATCCACCAACGGAATAATTTGTGGCACCGCCTCTCCGACGGCCATCGGCACTTTCATATCTTCCTGGTTGATGCCGCGAAGCAACTGCTCCGTGGACATTTGTTCCAAATGGCGGTGCAGGGAGTCCTGCTCAGTGATACGCTGCATGACATTGATGTTTAGGGTGCTAAGATACATTCGTCGCCGGTATTCCAACACCCTCCTCCGGCGTAGAAATCAACCAGAGTCCCAGATAGGTCAGCAAGCCATTCAAAGCCAGATTTAAAAATCCGAAGGTGAAGCCATGAAACAATACTTCGGAATAGTTGTCCAGCAGGTAGGTGACCAGTGGTGCCGCCAGGCCTACCACCAGTGCCCAACGATCACGGATATTCCGGCGATTGGTGAGTCCAAACAGAAAAAGGCCTAAAATTGGACCATAGGTATAACCGGCCAGGGTAAACAATCCATTGATCACCGCCTCACTGTTTAGGGCATGAAAGGCAATGATCACCAGGATCATCAGGATTGAAAAGCCAATGTGAACACGCATCCGCTTTCGCTTTTTTTCACCCTCATCCCGGATGTCCCGGAAATTGAGAAAATCGATGCAAAAAGAGGTCGTCAGGGCAGTCAACGCCGAATCGGCGCTTGAATAAGCAGCAGCGACCAACCCCAGGAGAAACAAAATACCCAATGCGGTAGGCAGGTATTGCAATGCCAGCGTGGGGTACAACGTATCGGTACGATCAGGAATGGTAATGCCGTTTTGACCTGCATAGATGTAAAGCAATGCCCCCAGGGACAGAAAAAGAAAATTAACGACTACCAGAACCCCGGAAAAAGTAAACATATTCTTTTGAGCATCACCCAGGCTTTTGCAAGTCAGATTTTTCTGCATCATATCCTGATCGAGACCGGTCATGACGATGGTAATCAGCGCGCCAGAAAAAAACTGTTTGAAAAAATTGTTGGGATCCGACCAGCCCCCTTCAAAAAAAAAGATCTGACCGTAACCCGCTTCCTTCACCTGCTGCCACAAACTCACCTCACTACCCAGTTCTCCCCGGATGGCGAAAATCGTCCACACCACTGCCACCAGCATGAAGGTGGTTTGCAGGGTATCGGTAAACACAATGGTGCGAATACCAGCTTTGAACGTATAGATCCAGATCAATACGATGGTGCCGCTAACGGTTACCCAAAAGGGCACCCCATAGGGGCCCAGAATAAACGTGTCCAGCACGATGGCCACCAGATAGAGTCTTAATGCTGACCCAAGGGTGCGCGAAAGGAGAAAATAAGCGGCTCCGGTTTTATAGGAGAAAAAACCAAATCGTTTTTCCAGGTACCCGTAAATGGAAGTCAGGTCCATCCGGTAATAGAGGGGCAACAGCACCAGGGCAATGACCGCATAACCCAGCAGGTAACCCAACACGATTTGCATGTACGAAAATGCCTGGTTGGCTCCGCCTGCTCCCACCACTCCGGGAATGGATATGAAGGTGACCCCGGACAGGCTGGCCCCAATCATTCCAAAGGCCACCAGGTACCAGGGAGACTGCCGGTTGGCGCGAAAGAAACTGTCGTTATCGGCCTTGCGACTGGTAAAATAGGAGACCACGATCAACAACAGAAAATATCCGAGGATACAGGACAAGTAGATGGCAGGATGTAACCCATGCATAAACCGGCGATTTCGATGCGAACAAAGCTAGCAAAATAATTTTGGCCAGCATGGCCAGCGGGTCAAAGCCGGAATGCCGCCCTCCAGGTTGGTTGTTGACCAAGATTTCGTGGTTCCGATTCTGACAAATGATCCCCGCTTACCAACTTTTCAGCGTCGTTTACCTGTTTATTAAATAAACAACACACCCTATTATGAATCGTCTTCTATTATTAATAGCCTTATTGTCGGCTTTTGCGGCCTGTACCCCGGAAAATCACGATCGTGAAACATTACCTGGAACGGTTGATGTGGAAGCCCTCGTTAACGCCAATAACCAACTGGGATTTTTATTACTATCCCATCTGGATACGGCTGCCAGCAATGTTCTGATCAGTCCGTACAGCATTCAATCGGCCCTATGGATGACCCTCCAGGGAGCTAAAAACAACACCCGGTCGGCGATGATTTCCGGTCTGCAATTAGGCGACCTGGTACCGGCAGATGTTGCGGCCACTTACCCTGAATTGGATGCTTCCCTGATGGCTAATGAGCACACGCGGTTTCGATCATTCAATACGTTATTTTATGATGCCAACCGGTTGACCATTGCCGGCGATTTCCGCCAAGTCATGACCAACGCCTTCGATGCTCCGTTCAACGATCTGGATTTTAATCAACCGGATGCCGTTGACCACGTCAATCAATGGGTCAAGGAGAAGACGGAAGGCAAGATCGATAAGATCATTGACCAGATTACTGAGGACGATGTAATGATTTTACTCAATGCATTGACAATTTCCGGAGACTGGCTGTATCCATTTCCCGTTGAGGCCACGTTTGACCAGGATTTTCATTTACCTGACGGAACCACGGTTAAGACGCCCATGATGCATCTGGACTGGAATCTCGCCCATGAACGGACGACGGAGGGAGCGATGGTTCAATTGCCCCTCAGGGATTCCAATTATGCGGCGCTCTTTATTTTGCCTGAGGCCGACCCGGTGCAACAACCGGAATTATGGCACCAAAGTGTTCGAACTCTATTCTCCCGCTTTACCAGTCAGAAGCACGATCCTGCCAGGGCTTTACTCACCCTTCCGCTTCTGGAAGTAAGCTATAAAGTCTTGCTCAACGAGTCCCTGAAATCCCTGGGGATGGAACTTCCATTTGATCCCCAACAGGCCGACCTTTCCGGTTTGGGTACTCCTTCCCGGGGGAATATGTTCATCCGCCGGGTGGATCACCGGACCTACCTGAAGATGGACGAAAAAGGTTTGGATGGCGCGGCGGTGACTTCGGTGACCATTGGAGTTACTTCTTTACCGCCGGTTTACAATTTCGACCGGTCCTTTGCGCTGATCGTATACCATCTGCCAACCCGCACCGTTATTTTTGACGGTGTGATCCACGATCCAATGCCTGTCGAATGAACAGGCTAAAAATCGTGAACGGATCATGAGTCGGTTTTCAACCCGTAGGCCAGGTCACCGGCATCTCCCAGTCCAGGAACGATGTAGGCACGAGCGGTCAATTCTTCATCAATGGCGCCCACCCAGATGTTGACCTGGGGAAATAGCCGCCGCAAACGCATCACCCCCTGACGGGCTGCGATGATGGCAGCCACATGGATGACTTTCGGGTTGCCAAGTTCCTTCAATTTATTCAATGTCCGCTCCATAGAAGCGCCGGTCGCCAGCATGGGATCGGAGATGATCAGTACCTGGTCATCCAGATTGGGTGAAGTGACGTATTCCAGCTGGATCTCAAAGGAGCCTTCTTCATTGTGGGCCCGGTAAGCAGAGATGAACGCATTGGCAGCCCGGTCGAAATAATTCAGCATGCCCTGGTGCATCGGCAATCCGGCCCGCATGATGGCAGCCAGGACAACCTGATTCTGGGGAAGCATTTGGACCGTATTACCCAAGGGTGTCTCGACGGCCACTTCATGGTAATCCAGGGTCTTGCTGATCTCATAGGCCATGATCTCACCAATCCGTTCCAGGTTTCGGCGAAATCGCATAGAGTCCTGCTGTATTTGGACATCACGTAATTCGGCAATAAACCTATTGGCGATGCTGTTTGTTTCACTCAATACATGCGGCATAATCGTCGGTTACAAAGGAAAGATAGGTTTTTTTTTCTCGAATAACCGGTAGCCTTGCCGGATTGGTAAAATTGAATTTGCAACTTGACCCGAAAATACCTACTTTGATTGGATGAATTAACTTTCATGAACAGTAAACCGGTACTCATAACAATTCTTCTGTTGACGGCATGCACGCTTCGTGCACAGTTCAACTTGTTCGGCACCGATGACAATGCCAATGCACGCCGGTTTTTATACACGGAAGAATGGTCTGTCCAGTTACGCATGAACACCAATGGACTGAACATCGGCTATTCAAAAAACCAAATCCTTCGTTATTATAAGACCTCCTACTACCGCGTGGAATTGGGTTACCTGCGCGACCCCAAGGAATTCCGTCAAAACTTACGCAGCCAGACCGTACTCCAGACCATCACCTCCATCAATGGATACATTTACGGAAAACAGAACAGCCTGCTGGTCCTGCGGGGATCATTAGGAGGAATCCACTATTTTGGTGAAAAAGCACGCCGCAAAGGGGTGGCGGTTGGTTACCATTACGAGGTCGGCCCGTCGATAGGCATGCTGAAGCCTTATTACCTGGAAATCAAACGCATCGTCGAAGACGGAAACTCCACCCGGACTTTCAGTGAAAAATACAGCGATGCCAATGCGGATGAGTTTCTGGATCCCAATGACATTTATGGCCATTCCAGCTTCTTCAAAGGCATCACCGAAATGAAATTCGTACCCGGCATCCAGGGCAAGATCGGTGCACACTTTTCCTGGGGGCCCGAAGATCAATTTGTCCGATTCATCGAGTCCGGTCTCATGTTTGACCTCTTCACCCAACGCATGCCCATCATGGTGCAGGACAACTACAAACCTTACTTTTTGAATCTTTATGTAAGTTTGCAGTTTGGTAAACGAAAGTGACCTCCAAACTGTTTGTCAGGTATGTTTGAACTTCCTATCGTCCAGCCGGATACTACCCCTCCCAGACGCCGTAAACCGGAATGGCTGCGCGTAAAATTGCCGATCGGGACGGAATTCAAGAAGGTCCGTTCACTGGTCGATGAATACAACCTGCATACCATCTGTCAGAGTGGTAACTGTCCGAATATGGGAGAATGCTGGGGAGCCGGCACCGCTACCTTCATGATTCTGGGCAATACCTGCACCCGCTCCTGTTCATTCTGTGCGGTGAAGACGGGACGCCCGAATGAATACGATGAAGACGAGCCCCGGCGCGTGGCCGAAGCCATCTGGCTGATGAAAGTGAAGCATGCCGTCATCACTTCGGTGAATCGCGATGAACTCAAAGACCGGGGTGCCGAGATCTGGCATCAGACGGTTCGTGCCGTCAAAGAACGGAGCCCCGAGACAACCATTGAGACGCTGATACCGGATGTAAAGGGAACCTGGGAAGCCCTGGAGCGGATGATCAGCGCCGGCCAGGAGGTCGTGTCCCATAATATGGAGACCGTGGAAAGCCTGTACCGGAAAGTCCGGCCACAAGCCAAATACCAACGGAGCCTCGAACAGATCCAACGGACCAAAGAGTATGGCAAGCGTACCAAATCCGGCGTTATGCTTGGATTGGGTGAGACCCGTGACCAGGTCCTGAAGATCATGGATGATCTGGTTGCTCACGGTTGTGATGTGCTTACCCTGGGCCAATACCTGCAACCTACCCCCATGCACATCCAGGTCGCGGAATTTGTACACCCGGACGTCTTTGCCGAGTACCGTGAAATCGGGTTGGAGAAAGGATTTGACTTCGTCGAAAGTGGTCCCTTGGTACGGTCATCCTACCATGCGGAACGGCATATATAAAGGAGCCTCCACTTCCATAATCCTCCTTCCGACATTTCTTTGACTTTTTCCCGGATTTTTATCCTCACACTACCCAGGTCTTTGCAATCCAACGCAGAGAATTATCTATGGTCAATGCAAATCCTTAGCGAATTTTATTGGCCCATTTTTCATGGCTTTGATCGATATGGGGGCGGGATGTTGGAACTGATTGATATTCAAAGACAAACCGGAGCTGGAGCGTGATTTTATCAGGCAAAATAGCAGGTTTTGGGTTTGGGTGAAAAGCGAAAACGTGTATCTTTGCACCGGTTTTTAAAGAAGCCCATTCAACGAAGCAACATTATGGCAAATATTGGTAAAGTAAAACAGATCATTGGTCCGGTTGTGGACGTCAGCTTTGAGGGTGAAAACTCCCGGCTACCTGAAATCTTTAATGCACTGGTCATCGACCGCGGCAACGGCGAACAATTGGTTCTGGAATGCCAGCAACACCTGGGTGAGGACAGTGTCCGCACCGTGGCCATGGATTCGACCGACGGATTGTACCGTGGCATGGATGTAGTGGATACCGGTTCACCGATCAAAATGCCGGTGGGCGATCAGATCAAAGGCCGTCTGTTTAATGTCGTTGGTGAACCCATCGACGGGATCGGACCGGTGATCAAAGACGATCGTGCCCGTTCCATTCACAACAAACCTCCTACGTACGAGCAATTGTCTACCGATACGGAAGTATTGTACACCGGTATCAAAGTCATCGACCTGATCGAGCCCTATGCCAAAGGGGGTAAAATCGGATTGTTCGGTGGTGCCGGGGTGGGTAAGACCGTTTTGATCCAGGAACTGATCAACAACATTGCCAAAGGTTACGAAGGGATCTCCGTATTTGCCGGAGTCGGTGAACGGACCCGTGAAGGAAATGACCTGATGCGCGAAATGCTGGAAGCAGGCATCATCAACTACGGCGAAGAGTTTATGCACTCCATGGAAAAAGGAGGCTGGGACTTGTCGGTCGTTGATCAAAAGAAACTGAACGAATCGAAAGCGACTTTCGTATTCGGACAAATGAATGAACCTCCCGGAGCCCGGGCACGGGTAGCCTTGTCCGGACTGACCATTGCCGAATATTACCGTGACGGAGACCTCTCCGATCCGGCCGGCGGTCGCGACATTCTGTTCTTTATTGATAATATTTTCCGTTTTACCCAGGCCGGCTCGGAAGTATCGGCATTGTTGGGACGGATGCCTTCAGCGGTTGGATACCAACCTACCCTGGCTACCGAGATGGGTCTGATGCAGGAAAGAATTACCTCAACCAAACGGGGATCGATTACTTCGGTCCAGGCCGTATATGTACCGGCGGATGACTTGACGGACCCGGCACCGGCAACCACTTTTGCCCACCTGGATGCCACCACGGTACTCGACCGTAAGATTGCCGCCCTGGGTATCTATCCGGCCGTGAACCCGTTGGATTCCACTTCCCGGATCCTTGACCCACACATTCTGGGCGCATCCCATTACAACACCGCCCAGCGGGTAAAGTACATTCTGCAGCGCTACAATGAATTGCAGGACATTATTGCCATTCTGGGTATGGAAGAATTGTCGGAAGAAGATAAACTGGTCGTGTACCGCGCCCGTAAGGTGCAGCGCTTCCTGTCGCAGCCATTCCACGTGGCCGAAGCCTTTACCGGTTTGAAAGGGGTCATGGTACCGATTGAAGAGACCATCCGCGGATTCAACATGATCATCGACGGTGAACTGGATGAATATCCGGAATCCGCCTTTAACCTGGTGGGTACCATCGATGAAGCCATCGAGAAAGGAAAGAAAATGCTTGCTGAAACAGCTGGTAAATAATTGATCATGGAATTAGTGGTATTAACTCCGGAAAGAGAGGTCTTTCGTGGACCCATCAAATCGGTGAAAGTACCGGGTACTGCCGGTCAATTTGAGGTACTTACCGGTCACGCGCCCATTGTTTCATCCCTGCGTGACGGAGATGTCCGGATCATCACTGCAACCGGTGAGAAAAAAGTTTTCGGCATCCTGAACGGATTTATTGAAGTCTTGAACAACGAAGTATCGCTATTGGTCCGGGGCGTTGACAGCACGCCCGACAAATAGTCATGCTTCTGCACCGAAATAGCAAGCAGATGGTTGCCTTGATAAGCGGCTATCTGCTTTTTTTTGCCTGCCGGTCAACCACTCCCGGGACTACTGCCTCCGGGGTTGCCGTACCCGACTCAACCCCCTATTTGGTGGTGCTGGGCATCTCCCAGGATGCCGGTTTTCCGCAAGCCAACTGTCAGAAAGAATGCTGTGTACCGGCCTGGACCGATCCGGGACGGCGACGATTCGTTTCTTGTTTAGGTTTGGTGGATCCAAAATCCGGTAGCCGCTGGCTGTTTGACGCCACCCCCGATTTCCCGGATCAATTGCACCTGCTGGACACCCTGGACCCGCGCACTGCCGGGACCATCAGCGGTATTTTCCTGACGCATGCCCACATCGGGCATTACACCGGATTGATGCATTTGGGTCGTGAAGCAATGGGTGCTCAGCAGATACCCGTCTACGCTATGCCGCGCATGGATACCTTCCTGCGGACCAATGGTCCCTGGGATCAACTGGTCCGGCTGGAAAACATCCAACTAGAATCGTTGAATGCCGGTGTTCCAGTCGTATTGAATGAGAAGATCCAGGTCCGGCCCATCCTGGTCCCCCACCGGGACGAATATTCTGAGACCGTGGGTTTTTACCTGATTACCTCCCAAAAAAAGATTCTTTACATTCCTGACATTGATAAATGGAACCGTTGGGATCAGCACCTGCCTGCCTTGCTGGAGGACGTGGACCTTGCTTTTTTAGATGGAACCTTTTTTGCCAATGGTGAGATTCCCAACCGCGATATGTCCGAGATCCCCCACCCGTTCATCATGGAAACCATTGATCTCCTCTCGGACTTACCCGCTGAAAGCAAACAAAAAATCTATTTTATCCATTTAAATCATACCAATCCCACTCTCCAGCCCGGGTCTTCTGCCCGGCAAACCGTACAAGCTGCGGGGATGCATCTTGCCACCCAGGGACAGATTATTAACTTAGGGGATTCGTTCCAATAAGGAAGAGCTTTAACCAACAGACCATGGAATCTACACTGGAAACCATCGACCGGAAGGTGATGCAACAAGCCTACCAGCTGATTTATACGGCCAAAACGATGAGTGAACATTACGAGGCAAATTTCAAATTTGTTTCCACCTATGTACACGCGACATCGCGGGGTCACGAAGCCATCCAGGTTGCATTGGGTATGCAATTGCGGCCGGAGGACTACCTGAGTGCCTATTACCGGGACGATGCCATGCTCTTGGCTATCGGGATGTCCCCTTATCAATTGATGCTGCAATTAATGGCTAAAATTGACGATCCATTCTCTGGCGGACGAGCCTATTACTGCCATCCCAGCCTGAAGGATCCGGATAAACCCAAGATCCCCCATCAGTCTTCGGCGACGGGCATGCAAGCCATTCCAACAACCGGGGTAGCGATGGGCCTCCGCTACCGGGAACAGAATAATATGGCCGGGGAAGATGAAACTCCGGTGGTCATCTGTTCGCTGGGTGACGCTTCGATGACCGAAGGCGAGGTTGCCGAAGCCCTGCAAATGGCCTCCCTCAAACAGCTTCCCATCCTTTTTCTGGTTCAGGACAATGAATGGGATATTTCGGCCCATTGCAGTGAGGTGCGCGCTATGAATGCGTTTGAATACGTGCAGGGATTTCCGGGCATCGAGGGGCGGCAAGTGAAGGGTTATGATTTTGCCAGCAGCTACCGCGAGGTCCGGGATATCCTGCAGACCATGCGGGTCGAGAAACGCCCTTTCCTCCTCCACGCCAAAGTTCCTCTCCTCAATCACCATACGTCCGGCGTCCGCAAAGAATGGTACCGGGATGATCTCGAACAACAAACCCATTTGGACCCATATCCACGAATCCGACAAGTCCTGCTTGAGGAAGGATTTGACCCACAAGAGCTGGATCAATGGGAGGTAGCCATTCGGGTGGAAGTAGCCGAGGCTTTTGAGCGGGCACGTCAAGCTCCTGAACCACATCCGGAGGATTTGTTCACCCATGTGTTTGCCCCGACACCCATTCGGGAAGAGCAAGGTGTACGCGCTCCGACGGGAGGAAAGGAAGTAGTGATGGTCGATGCGGCATTACATGCCATCGATGAATTAATGCGTAAGCATCC
>JAGQXC010000060.1 GCA_020436785.1 Saprospiraceae bacterium
ATGGCCAGTTGATAGAGGGTAACCAGCATCCCGCGTTTATTCGCCGGGGCCAGCTCTGCTATGTACATCGGGGATAACATGGAGGCAGCACCCACGCCAACCCCGCCAATAAAACGAGCGAAGACAAATTGAGCGAGGCTGTTGGGAAGGGCAGACCCGATGGCCGATAGGGCAAAGAGCAAGGCCGTAATCAATAAAATGCGTTTCCTGCCCCAACGGTCGCTGAAATATCCGGCAAACATGGCCCCGATGACACAGCCCCAGATGGCACTGGATGCCGCCCAGCCCGTCATCACCGGTGAAAGTTGAAACCGTGTCTCGATGGAACCGATGGCTCCGGCAATGACCGCTGTATCGTAGCCAAACAACAGACCACCCAATGCAGCCACTGCGGTGACAAAATACATGTAGCGCAAGCCGGAAGCGTGCTGACCGGGGTTTAAATTATCTGACATAGGCTTTAATCGTTGCTATTTTCTTACCGTCGCTGTTCCCATGGGGGCGCACCGTGAATTTTCCAATTTGAGCCGGAAGAATAAAAGCTTCCGCATAATGGACAACCGAAGGAGTGAATGCATGATCCGGGCTCTCAATGATGGCTTCTTCCCCTTCGATGAGCATCATCACACACAGATTACCTTCCGTATCGTGAGTAACCGGACCCGTCTGCCAGTGCCGGCGGGTTTCAATAAATTCCAGGTCATGCAATCCGGTTGATTCTTCCGTGTATTGTGAACATTCACGGAGAACCTGGATTCGGTTGATCAGGTTGGAACTGGTCCAATCCCGGTTACGATCCCATTGCATGACTTCCATTCCCCGGTCAATGTTAATGGGCCGGGGCTTTCCATCCAATCCCAACCGACCCCAGTCCCAGAGTTTAAAAGTGAAGATATAGGGTGTGGCACTGATCTCCAGAACCATACAACCCTTCCCGGAGCAGTGAATGGTCCCGGCAGGGATAAGGAAATGATCGTGTTTTTTTGCCGGCCAGGACTCGACATATTTCTCCGCATCAAACGTGCCTGAATGCTGGGCTTGCCGCAACTCCGCCTCCATCGCTACCGGGTCAGCGTTTGTTTTAAATCCAAGGTATACCCGTGCATTTTCATCGGTATCGAGCATGTAATAACTCTCGTCCTGGGTGTAACTTAGGCCAAATTCCTTTTGAATGTACTCTTTGAGGGGATGGACCTGCAAGCTTAAATTGCCACCACGTATGGTGTCCAGAAAGTCAAAGCGGATGGGGAACTCTTCTCCAAACCGGCTGCGTATCCGCTGTCCCAACAATTCATCCGGACGAAAGAAAACGACATTGATCGAAGGCATTTCAAACAGGTTCCCGCTAAAATCAAACAACAAACTATTTTCTTCAGGAACGCAATTGAAGCACCAGGCATAATTCGCCGCTTCGTGATCCAGCTGAAAGCGCTCCCGCATCCATTCTCCGCCCCACGGACCCGGATCGAAGAAAGGTACCACGCTAAAAGGCCGCGATACGGCCTGGTCCAGTGCCGCGTCGAAGGTCTGTGCGGATATCATTTTCGGTGCATCTTCCCGGTTGGCATCCAGCCAGAAATCCCATTCTTCGATCCCCGCACGTTTCAAGGCATCGCATACCCGCCAATCGATGAAATATCCACGTTTGTACAGCGTCTCGATCGGATCGTTGGCATTGGACAATCCCAGACCAGCAACCGCTTGCCGTCGCATACGGCCCTGGATTTCCCACCTGGCCAGATCACAATATATGCGGACGCCAGGAAGTGGTCCCGCGACCAACGAGGCGCCGGGGCCTACTACAACGACCAATCCCTGCCATTTCTTGAGTTGCCGTTGAATTTCAGCAACATGATCAGCATTCAGGAAGTCTGTCATCGTCAATTGCGTCATGCGCCCAAAGATGCGGTCGTCCGTGGCATCATCCCGGGTCAATTCAAGAATGCAGGATTCGGAAAGGAATGCCTCGGTGGACCGGATGAAGGTAACCTGTCCAAAATGTGCCGTTAGCGCTTGTTCAATCCAGTCTTCATCCACCCCCTGGTAGCACTCGAAAACAGCCAACCGTACATGGCGTGCCTCCATCGCTGACGATATTCGCTGGAGAATGGCTGGCCACCCGACGTGGCATGGTAATTCATCCGATAGCTTAACCGCAGGATATTTGTTAAAGGTCATTGCAGCGTATTAGATTCTAGTATCCGGTGTTTTGCGTCAGGTTAGGGTTCAATCCCCGTTCACGTTGAGGGATTGGCAATAAATGGTGAAATTCTTGCGGATGGACATTGAGTCTTCCGGAATCGTTGACTTTCTCTACCAACTTGCCCATGCGGACCAGATCGTGGTAGCGTTGTCCTTCCATGACAAACTCCCACTGCCGTTCCTGCAACAAGGCATCTTTAAATTCCTGATAACCCAATCCTGTGAGGTCGGGCAGGATGTCCTGCTCGACCGTTCCGTTAAATCTGGCCCGTTTGCGGATCTGGTTGATCATTTCGTAGGCTTTGGCCGTAGGACCATGATTGATCTCATTGAGTGCTTCGGCATAAATGAGCATCACGTCAGCCAGCCGGAGGTAGATCACATCCGCGTCGGTGTTGTTGCCACGAGGCTCCGCATTTTGGTCCCAAAACTTGCTGAAATAAGGATCAAAATTGACGGTCGTTCCATCGCTATAGGTGAAGGAAGTAATGAATGTCACTTTTTTTCGCTGATCCCGGGGATCAAAACCATTGTATAATTTATCGGTCGGACGCTCCCAGCCGAAAGCATTTTCCGGACCCTCCCCATTCTTGTTGAGATTGGGTGGCAGGAGGCGGACATGGTATTGATTGGGCTTGAATCCCTGGCTCAGTGTTCCACTGTAGTTAACGGCAAAAATGATCTCTCCGGAATTGGCATTGGCGATTTTGAACAGATCGGCGAAGTCAGCAAAAAGCTTGTATTGACCCGAATTGATGACCAGTTCCGCTTGCTTGGCGGCGGCTTCGTATTCACCCATCTCCAGATAGACTTTCGCCAGCAATGCCGTACAGGCCATCGGGGTCGGACGACCCATCCCGACGCGGTAGGTGGAGCTGAGGTGATCCCTGGATTGTTCCAGATCATCGATGATGGCCGCATATACTTTCTCGGCGGGATCCCGGGGAACGATGGCATCGGCCAGATCCGACGTTTCCTTCAGGATGAGCGGCACATCACCAAAGAGGCGTACGGCTTCAAAGTACATCATGGCACGGATAAACAGGGCTTCTGCGACCAGATGATCCCGGCGCATGACATCCATGTCAATCAATGGAACCCGGTCGATGACCACATTGGCGGCATAGATGGTCTTATACAAGTCCTGCCAGTATAGTTCTATGCGCTCGTTCTCTGCCGTAAAGGTAAATTCACTGAGGGTCCGGTAATCCTGGTTGGCTATGGTTTCGAGGGCATTGTCGGACAGGATGTCCATAAAAACCCAGTAATCGTTGAAAAAAATGCCTCCGAAACCGCGTTCAAAAATGCCCTCCGTGCCCACGGTCAGGTATTCATACAACGCATTGGTGGCAGCCACGGCATCGCTTTCCGTCTGGTAAAAATTGGCCGAGTTGATGACAGACTCGGGTGTCTCATCCAAAAAACTGCAGCCGGACCAAATG
>JAGQXC010000480.1 GCA_020436785.1 Saprospiraceae bacterium
GTGGATGATGTTTTTCCAACTTAAAGTGATCAGTCTCATCCGCCCAGGTTGATGTGGTTGGAAAAATAGTCCTTCAGACGCTTGTCGTGGGTGACAATGATCAACGTTGCACGTTCGACATCCGCCTGATGTTCCAGCAGGTGGATGACTTGTTCGGTATTCTGATCGTCCAGCGCCGAGGTCGGCTCGTCGGCCAGGATCAGACTGGGACGATTGACCAATGCCCGTGCAATGGCTATACGTTGTTGTTCACCCACGCTGAGATCCTGGGTTTTATGGTGGGCTTTGTGGTCCAGTTGCAGACGTTGAAGAATGGCGTTGATTCTTTTTTTATCGGTCGGAAGACCGGCAAGATTTTGCGCCAGCACCAGATTTTCTTCGACCCGCAGTGAACGGATAAAATGGGACTTTTGAAAAATGATGCCAATGTGTTTGCCCCGGAAGGTATCCCTTTGGTGGGCGGAAAGTTGGTAGAGGTCCTGGTCCAGTAGGCGTACCTGTCCGTTCCTTGGTTTCAGAATGCCGGCAAGCATATGCAGCAAAGTGGTCTTACCGCAACCCGATTGTCCCAGGATCAGTACTTTGTCGCGTTGTGTGGCGACAACATCGGGGAAGGAAAGGTCTTGACCGCGCCGGTAATAGAAATGTAATCCAGTGGCATTCAGCATCCGTGGCACTTTGTGGATTACAACAAGGCTGCACCGAAGACACCGGCACTGTCTCCCAGTTTGGGACGCAGGAATAACGTCTCCAGGCGGGCGTTAAATACGTGCTTTTCCACCTCTTTGACTCCACGGGTGTACAACTCGTCAATGTTGCCCAGCCCGCCGCCAAGGATGATGGCGTCCGGATCGATGATATTAATCAGGTAGGCAACGCCTTTGCCGAAGAAGTAAATCAGTCGTTCCATAGTGGCCACAGCGTGCGGATCGGAAGCTTCCCGGGCCCGGTTGATGATGTCTTTAAGCTTTCTCTTTTCTCCCGCACGCGACGCATAAAAGCGTTCCAATCCGGGACCGGATAAAATGGTCTCCACACAACCTACTTTCCCGCAATAGCAAGGGCCGCCCGATTCATCCAGAAAGTTGTGACCCCATTCGCCGGCGATGCCCTGTTTGCCATAAATGGCTTTGCCGTCGACGACCAATCCGCCTCCAACGCCAGTACCCATTATGATGCCAAAGACCACATCGGCATCCGGCAATACATCTTTAACCACACCCAGGTTGGTCTCGGCCACCGCAAAACAATTGGCATCGTTAGCCATCCGGAAAGTTATCCCTAAACGATCTTCCAGGTCTTTTTTTAGAGGCTTTCCCAATAGACTGGTGGTGTTACAGTTTTTCATCGTTTGCGTCGACGGCTCCAACACCCCGGGGGTGCCCATTCCGATGTAAGGAGGGTTCAGGCCACTCTCTTTTTTCATTTGTTCGATCAGTTTTCCGATCTGTTCAATGATGTGATCGTAGCCGCCTTCCTGTTCGGTGGGTACCCGAAGTCGCGTTAATTCGGTGGGATTCTTTCGCGATGCAATGATAACACCTTCAATTTTTGTTCCGCCCAAGTCAATGCCCCAGAGTGGTTCCATGTACTTTTGTTTCAGATTTGATGAAGTGATTCCATAAATGTATAAAGCTTTCGGCAGAAGTGCTTGCTCTCGGACCAATCTTGGACAGAAAGTTAGCGTTGGTCTAATTCTTTGGCAAGGTTGTGACCAGTCGTCTTAAGGCTTCATTGAGTGCGGCCGTTGCCCATTTGGCACCTTTGCTGTGACCCAATCGGACAATAGCCAGGTCCAGGGATGGCACCATGATCACATGCTGACCTCCGCCACCTAGCATGGCGTAGGCATCTTTAGGTACCTCGAATTTACCATCGGTATTTAACCAGAACATACCGCCATAGACCGGGTCGATCCAGGCCGGGGCCGGTGTGGATACAAAATCGACAAAACCTTCCGGAAGCAGTCGTTCACCTTGCCAAACACCGTCTTGCAGGTAAAGCAGGGCCAGCCGTCCCCAGTTGCGTGCGGTGCCAAAATCATAACCGGTCATGATGAAATTACCCCAGCGATCCGTTTCCAGCAATTGCTTCCGGATACCGATCCGGTCAAACAACTCCTCCTGGGGCCAGGTCCAGTAAATGCGGCCCTCAGCTTCCACCAACCGGCGTATGATGTAACCCAGGGTGAGGGGATCGCAATTGCGGTATTGCCCGGCTCCCTTGCTGCCGGGAGTAAATTCCAGGGGCCGGTTGACGGCGAATTCAAAGACGTTTATAGATCCGGTGTAAGGATAAACGTGCGTGAGTTGAGCCAAGGGCAACTCACCATCATAACTGGTCGACCCGGCCACCGAGCTGTCGCGGGTGCGGCCGAACGAAGGAAAACGCAAACCACTGCTCATTTGCATCAAATTGCGAATGGTGATGGCACCACGTGGATCGCCCTCCTGTTGCCATTCCGGTACCGGAGCCGGCTCGTCCAGGGATAATTTCCCTTTCCGGATCAGTCGACCGATGAGGGTGCCGGTGACGCTTTTGCCCATGGACCAGGATTCCAACTGGGTGTCTTTGTCAATGCCGTCTGCATAACGTTCAAGAATGATTTGTCCGTGGTGGATGACCAGTAAGGCAGCCGTTAAAGCTTGTGGTGCAAACGCCGCCTGGGCGATTAGGTTCAGGTTGACAGCATCATAAACAGGTGATGGTGCCGGCGTACGATCGCCCATCGGCCATTCCATGGTTTCTGCAAGGGGCAAGGAAGTTGGAACCTCCCCAGGCGTAAAATGCAAGCCCTTGTCTACATCCAGAATACATCCCTGATCGCCAACAAAGGTTGCCGTCCGGAAGACGGTGTCTCCGAGATACGCCGTGACTTGTTTGGTTGCTTCATCGACTTGATACCGCACCGAATCAACCCAGGCCTTTTCGAGAATGATGGCGTCATTGTGCGCTGCAAATTCCTCCGGGGTCCGGCCGGAAACAAATACCGCCGTGCAGAGGCATTTTGCATACGGTCCTAATCCCAGGTAAGCAGCAGAACCATTTGGTTTTTCAGTCGTCTCCCAGGATTGAAATTGTTGGGACAATTTAACTACATCCGTATATTCCTGCCGAGCTGGGTTCTGGCAATTCAGCATGGTGAAAAGCATCCCTAAAAATGTCCGGTAGGTCAGGCTTTTCATCGCGTTAGCCGGTTATTAATTTTGAAATCCAGGTTAATTATTTTTCATTAATTCTCCCAGTTTTCTTTTTGATTCTACCGAATCCGGATTGTGTGAAAGGGCCAGTTGGAAATTTATTTTGGCTTTATCTTTTTCACCCATTGCCAGATAACAATCCCCCAGTGAGTCGTAAACATTAAAATTATCCGGAAAATACCTGACGTTTAATTGGAACAATTGTTCCGCTTTGGCCAATTGTTGCATGCTGATTAATTGGTAACCCATTTGGTTAATAAAACTTTCATCCGGCTTCTTTTCATAGCCAAATTTCTTCGACACCTGCTCGTAATGTTGTTCAATCTTAGTGGCCAAATTAACCGCCGGATTCATCACATCTTCAAGCTCTATCGATAACGCATAAAAATCAAAGAAATACCTGATTGCGTCATAAGTGGCGATCAATGGGACTGATCCATGACTGTCATCCGGATAAAATTTAGCCTGATATTGGAAGGCGGCATGGTCAAGATGTTCCAGGTAACGGTTTAGGTAAATGATGTTCCGGATGTGTTCCGACGTTAGCGTGGTATCCCGCATGGCCATGGTGGTATCTTTGCTTGCACCCATCGTATTGGCGATGCCGACGTACAACCATTTGTCATGGAAAGGGTCACCATCCCCGGAAGCTTTGATGGCTTTAAGCAACTTCTGATGATCCCACCACATGGAGGGATCGATCGCCAGATAAGCATGAAATAAGTCCGGATGGTTAAACAGGGTGTTGATAACCATTAATCCGCCAAAGGAGTGGCCGATTAACATGCGAAAGGGTTCCGTCGGATAGGTTGCATCAATGTAAGGAATCAGTTCTTTTTCAATGAATTCGGTGAATTTTTCACCCCCTCCCGACTGGGCTGCCATGCCTGGAGGAATGAACGGATGATCAGCCGCCGCCTGGGAGGGGGTCAGGTCGCGGGTACGGTTTGTGTTGGGGATACCGACCACAATCATTTTTGGACAATTGGTATTGCCGTTGACGGAACTCAACTGCTCGATCATGCCCACGACGGAAGAAAAATGGGCATCGCCATCCAGGAGGTAAACGACCGGGTAAGTGGCTTTTTCATACATGGATGCATCCTCACCTGCCGGGACATGTACCCAGATTTGACGTGGTTCGTTAAGGATTTTGGAATATAAGCTGTCAATGTGACCAATTTTAACATCCCCGATTGGTTGTGCTGAGGATGAGCAAAGAATGAAAGCAACGAATAGGAGAACAACCGAATTTCTTGGAGCCATGATGAGAAATTTTTCGACTCCTTAAATTAATATTATTGGCGCAAATACCGGTAAAGAATGCGGTACCAGTTCTTCATCAGGTCTTCGTAATCATAGACGCAGGTATCCATTTGTTCCTCGTCCAGATCCATTTCATCCAAGACGTATGCATTATTATCTTCGTCACTTCCGTAAAGCAGGCATAACAGCCGGTACTTCCGCTGGAGATCCAATGAATGACTGTCCATCAGATCATTGTCTTCAATGGCATCATCTTTATCATAAGAGAA
>JAGQXC010000061.1 GCA_020436785.1 Saprospiraceae bacterium
AAATATCGATGGTGTCCATTTATATGTATACAAAGGCGACCGGGGTGAGGGCAAGGATGCATACATTGTACTGATGTCATTTAAGACCATCGCTCTGCGGAATTCATTTTTTCCATCCGAGGGTTCTTCGGGAACCGATGCATTCAATACGGAATTTGCTAAAGTGCAGGAAGTAATGAATAAATTTAATGGCTTCGGAGAAAAAAATTATACGGATAATCCTTATACGGATTATGTCCAGATCCGGATGTGATCCTGGAGATTGCTGACGATTGAGTTCAGAATCCCGGTAGGTATCCGGAGAGAAACGAATTAACAATGAGGGGGCTACCCTAGCGGTTTGAAACAAAGATGGGCAGCCCCCGTTCGTCTTTATTTCCGGCTCCTACCGGATTTGATTCCTATTATCTCTATGGTTTCAACGATTGACCGTTTAGGATTAATGTGAGCTAATCCTTATTGGTGACCGGTGATGGTTTGCCTTTGGATACCTCGCAGGCCTGGATCAGGTCATCCGATGACCTAAATTACTTGATCTTGAGGTGAACGTGATGTACTTTTGCGGCGAAATCAAACTGCATTACTCAACATGGAAGGAATATTCAATCCCAAGGCCATTGCGGTCATTGGGGCCTCAAACACGCCTGGCAGTGTCGGACATGCCCTGATCAAAAACCTGATCGGGTCTGGCTACCTTGGTACGGTATACCCCATCAATTTCAAGCATAAATCGGTCTACGGTGTTCGCAGTTATGCCAGCATCAAAGAAACCCGAGATCAAATCGACCTCGCGATCATCGCCACCCCGGCAGCTACCGTTCCCGGGCTGGTGGAAGAGTGTGGACAGGCTGGGGTCAAGGGAATTGTGATCATTTCCGCCGGATTTCTTGAGGTTGGCGAGGGTGGCAAAAAAATGGTCGACAATATCCTGGCCACCGCACGTAAGTACAACATCCGCATCATCGGACCCAACTGTCTGGGATTTATTAAACCTTCGCTCCATCTCAACGCCAGTTTTGCCAATAAAATGGCCTTACCCGGTAAAATTGCCTTCATCAGCCAGAGCGGGGCTTTATGCACGGCCATTCTGGACTGGTCGGTGGAACAGAATGTCGGTTTCAGTCATTTCGTTTCCATTGGTTCCATGGTGGATGTAGGATTTCATGACCTGATCGACTATTTTGGCCGGGATCCCAACACCAACAGCATTGTCATCTATATGGAGTCCCTGACTCATGCCCGCAAATTCATGAGTGCCGCCCGGGCATTTGCCCGCACGAAGCCCATCATCGTACTGAAAGCGGGTAAAAGCTCAGCCGGCGCCAAAGTCGCATTAAGTCATACCGGTACCCTGGCCGGGAACGATCAATCCTTTGCCGCTGCCTTCAAAAGGGCCGGTATCATTTCCGTTAATACCATCCAGGAGTTATTTAATGCCGCGCAAACCTTGTCGATGCAACCACGCCCGGGTGGTAAAAAACTGGCCATCGTAACCAATGCCGGAGGACCTGGTGTGCTGGCCACCGACCACCTGATCCAATTAGGCGGCCAACTGGCCGAATTGTCCGATGCTTCCATCGACAAGATGAATGAAGTGCTCCCTGCGGCATGGAGTCACCGCAACCCGGTGGATGTCCTGGGAGATGCCGGGGCCGAACAATATGGCAGGGCGCTTGAGGTTTGCCTGCAGGACAAAGATGTTGACGGGGCCCTGGTGATCCTGACACCGCAAGCAATGACCAAGGCCGACGAAATTGCCACCCGCATTGTCGAAGTTGCCAAAAAAACCAAAAAGACGGTCCTCGCGTCCTGGATGGGTGAAAAAGATGTCGCCGCCGGCCGTGAGATCCTGGAAGTGGGACACATTCCGAACTTCCGGATTCCGGAGGATGCCGTCAACACGTTTATGAACATGTACAGTTATACCCGCAACATCGAAGAACTTTACGAAACGCCGAAGTCGATTCCCGACCGCTTTACCCCGGACACCGCGTCCAATAAAAAACTGGTTAAAGAAGTACTTGCTTCGGGACGGAATGCCCTCACCGAACGGGAAGCCAAGAGTTTCCTCGAACGCTACCAGATCCCCATCACCAGGTCCAAAGTAGCTAAGAACGAAGCGGAAGCCGCTAAGTTTGCCGAATCCATCGGATATCCGGTGGTCATGAAAATCGTATCCTCTGATATTCTCCATAAAACGAATGTAGGAGGAGTCCAGTTAAACATCAAGAATAAACAGGATGTCCAGAGGGCTTACCAGGAGATTATGGAAGGCGCCAAACGGGCATTTCCCAATGCGACCATCGACGGAATCCTGGTTGAACAGATGGTGCATAAGCGCTATGAACTGATCATCGGGTCGAAAAAGGATCCTTTGTTCGGACCGGTGGTTGTTTTTGGAATGGGAGGCGTTGCCGTAGAGGTGTTCAAAGACATCAATGTAGGTCTTCCACCATTAAATATGGCATTGGCGCAACGACTGATTGAGGATACCAAGATCTACGAGTTGCTGAAAGGATTCCGTGGCATGCCAGCCGTCGATATCAACGCGATCCAGTTTGTACTCTATAAATTTGCTTACATGCTGATTGATTTCCCGGAGATCAAAGAAGTTGACATCAACCCGTTTGCCGTCGATGAAAACGGTGGAGTAGTACTGGATGCCAAGATCGTTCTGGACCAGGATTACAAAGTAGATCCAAAAAATCCTTATGCGCATTTGGTCATATCTCCCTATCCGAGAGAATATGTGTACGATTATAAATCCCGTGATGGAAAGTTATTTAACATTCGTCCCATTGTGCCTGAGGATGAGTTGATGGAGCGGGAACTCTTCAAACACATGTCCAAGCAAAGTCAGTATTACCGGTTCTTTGGCTACATTCCGGACGTAAGTCACGATTTATTGGCACGATTTACCCAGATTGACTACGACCGCGAGATTGCCCTGGTCGCTGTACAGGGTGAGGAAGGCAAGGACCAGAAGATCACCGGCGTCGTCCGTCTGGTGGCTGATGCCAACAACGAGCGAGCCGAATTTGCCATCACGGTCGGTGACCCCTGGCAAGGATTGGGATTGGGCAATAAATTGGCGGATTTGATCATGGATATTGCCAAGCAACGCGGTATCCGTGAAGTGTATGCCAACGTGCTGAATGCCAATACCATCATGCTACACATGTTCCGGCGCCGCGGATTCCGTATTGAAGCCGTCGACCAGGAATCATCTTTAGCTTCATTCGAATTTCAGAATGAAGAAGTCGAGGAAGCTGTCTCCTGATTGAGACAGATGACAACCAAGTGATCCACGGCCCGCCACGATGTCATAGTCATTGTGGTGGGCTTTTTTCTGGTAGCAAGTTACCTGCTGTGGGGATCCATCGTATCTTTAACCACATGAATCCCCAGCCATGAAAGAATCACGAAGTAACGCCCTGCGCAAGATTTCCTACGACTTGCAAATGGAATTTACGGCGAAGCCCGCGCTTACAGACATCAAACTGTTGAGTACATTCCGCTTATTTAAACACGGGCATTCCAAGAAGATCAGCAATCATTTCCAACTTATCGATCCAATGCTGGATTCCAAGGAGCAGATTTTTGATTATCAGTATACCATCCAGGCTGGGAACACACCGGTAAGAAAAAATCAAACGGTGTTATTCATCCAATCCAGAAAACTCGAGTTGCCTGAATTTTATCTTCGTCCCGAAAGCTGGATGGACCGACTGGGCCGCTACCTCGGATGGGAGGATATTGATTTTGTGAATCATCCGGATTTTTCCCGAAAATATTTCTTAAAGGGAGAAATTGAAGAGCTGATACGCGACTTATTTAACGATGACGTCCTACATTATTTTACCCTGAAGGATGGCTGGCATCTGGAAGGGATTGGTTTCTTTTTGATTTTATACCGGGAAAATAAATTGCTGGATCCGGAAGCCATCATGACCATGAAAAGAATCGGGGAAGATTTATTTCGCTTCTTTCAGTAGTTTTTTCCTCAGATTGGCAGGCTTAATCAATTAATAACCCAAGGAAAAGAAATTGCGTAAATGAAAAAACTGGTTAATTATTTTTTGCAAGGATTGGTATTTATTGCTCCTCTGGCAATCACCGGATACATCATTTACCTGGCATTTGATGTGACGGATCAATTCTCCAGGGATTTGTTAAGTCAATTTTTTGACGTGCGCATTCCCGGAGCTGGCCTTTTAATGCTGATTGGGTTTTTAATATTAATTGGCTATTTGGGACAGACCATCGTTGCCCGACCACTGATTGTCTTGATCCAGAAATTTATTGCGCGTACCCCAATCCTCAGGGACATCTATTCGGCCCTGAAGGACTTCATCGCAGCATTTGTAGGGAAAGAGCGCAAATTCAATATCCCTGTATTGGTTCTGGTCAATCCGGTATCCAACCTGGAGAAACTGGGTTTTCTCACCGAGGAGGATCTGCAGATTCTTGATGAAAAGGAGAAGGTCGCGGTCTATTTCCCGCATTCTTATAATTTTTCCGGTGAATTGTTCATCGTTCCCAGGAACCAGGTCAGGATCCTGGATCTTCCGGCCAGTGAGGTGATGAAATTTGTCGTTTCCGGAGGTGTTTCCGGTTTAGGGCGTCATGAATCCCCGGTTCATTAAGCCATCTGAATTAACAAATTTACCATACTTTACCAGCATGAAGACACGCAAAGAACTCAAACAGGCTTATGCTCAAATCAAACATCCCATGGGTGTCTTTCAAATCAAGAACATCTCAAACGGGAAGCTGTTTATAGGCAGTTCGGTCAATCTCCCAGCCATGTGGAACCGACAACGAATGCAATTAAAATCGGGGACACACATCAGCAAATCACTACAGGAAGATTGGGATCGGATGGGAGAGGATCATTTTATCTATGAAATATTGGAAGAGATCAGGCAGGACGAGGATAAAGATTACACACAAGATCTGACCGCACTCGAGTCGATGTACCTGGAATCGCTGCAGCCCTGGGGCGACAAGGGGTATAACCGGCAGCGACGCGGATAATGCATTATATTTCGGTAACTTCATTTTTTCATCGCCGAATTATGAAACGAAGACAAGCATTGCAAAGCCTGGCTATCCTAGGGGCAGGCCTCACTATTTTGCCATCCTGCCGTACCAAAAAATACCCCGAATACCGTGCGCTGGGCCTTAAAGAGGATCAGATTGAATTGGTTGATCAGGTAGCAACTGCCGTGTTGCCCGTTGGTCAATTGCCGGTCGAGACTCCGGAATCACGACTGGACTTCATAATGACCATGTTGCGGGATTGTACCAGTCCTGAGGACCAGAGCCGTTATAAAAACGGGCTTGAAGCTTTTCAATCTTACCTGAAGGATCAGTTTCATCCGTCTTTTAGTACCCTCAACCAGCGAGATCAGATGAAAGCGTTGGCTTATTTGCAGGAAGGTGATAAAGACCAGCAGTTATTTTATGAGCATACCCGCCGCTGGGCCATCCAGCATTTTACCACTTCTTCGTATTATCTGACCAATGTCCTGGATTTCCATTTCGTGCCTGGACATTTTTATGGTTGTGTCGTGATTTAAAGAGCCTGGCCATTCATTTCGATTTCATCACTTGCCGTACGAATTATGGGAAATAACACCGATCACCATTTTGAAGCCATCGTAATCGGAGCTGGCATGTCCGGAGGCTGGGCGGCCAAGGAACTTTGTGACCACGGCATCAAGACCCTGCTTCTGGAAAGAGGAAGAAATGTGGAGCATCTGAAGGATTACCCGACCACCAATATGCAACCCTGGGAATTTCCCCATCGGGGCAACATTCCCTATGCGGTCTCAGAGGCCAATCCGGTGGTCAGCCGGTGTTATGCATTTCGGGAAGATGCCGCGCATTTTTTTGTTAAGGATACCGAGCATCCCTATATCCAGGACCAACCTTTTGACTGGATTCGGGGCTACCAGGTAGGGGGTAAATCAATCATGTGGGCCCGGCAGGTGCAGCGATGGAGCAATTTTGATTTTGAAGGTCCGGCCAGGGATGGATTTGCTGTGGATTGGCCGATACGTTATGAAGATCTGGCGCCATGGTACACACATGTTGAAAAATTTATTGGCGTGTCCGGCAACAAAGATGGGCTGGATGTTTTGCCCGACGGGGATTTTCTGCCGCCATTTGAAATGTCTTGTGTTGAAACGCATTTCCAGGATGTAATCCGGAATAACTACGCCGATCGCCATCTGATCTATGCCCGGTGTGCGCACATCACCGAGATGCGGGACGTATTTCGCAAACAGGGCCGTACCTTATGTCAGGGAAGAAATTTGTGCCAGCGGGGATGTCCTTATGGAGGGTATTTTAATGCCAATTCGACACTGATTCCCTGGGCACAGCGTACCGGAAACCTCAGCCTCCAGCCTCATACAGTCGTACAGTCCATCCTCTATGATGATCAAAGCGGGAAAGCGACCGGAGTCCGGGTGATCAATGCATTGACGAAAGAGACGACCGAATATTATGCTAAAATTATCTTTGTCAATGCCGCCACCCTCAATACCAATCTGATCCTGTTGAATTCAACGTCCGGCCGATTTCCGAATGGATTGGGCAATGATAGTGGGGTACTGGGTAAATACGTTGCTTTTCATAATTATCGTGCGCATGTTCAGGGGATTTATGAAGGTCATCAGCAGTTTCGCACCGACGGTGGCCGCCCGACGTCAGGCTATGTACCCAGGTTCCGCAATGTATACCGGCAGGAAATGGATTTCCTCCGGGGGTATGCGACCGGATTTTATTCCAGCAAACACAAAGCCATCTCACACCGTGGAATGGGACCGGAATTGCTTGATCATCTGACCCATCCGACAGGCTATGGCCCCTGGCAGGTGAGTGCCGGCATGATGGGTGAAACCATCCCCAAAGTGACCAATTTTGTCCGACTTGATGAGGCCCGGACGGATGAATGGGGAGTTCCCCTGCTACGAATGAACATCAGTCATGACGACAACGATGAGCGGATGATTCAGGACTTTTTCGAACAATTTTCCGAAATGTTTGCGAAGGCTGGCTTCAACCAGGTCACCACCCATGATTCAGGTCAGGCGCCAGGTCTGGATATTCACGAAATGGGCGGTGTCCGCATGGGCCGTGATCCACAAACCTCTATGTTGAATCAATGGAACCAAATGCATGCCTGTCCCAATGTATATGTCACGGATGGTGCCTGCATGACCTCGGTGTCCACTCAGAATCCTTCACTGACTTTCATGGCTTTAACGGCAAGAGCAGCCAATCATGCCATTGATCAATTGAAAGAGGGCGCGATCTGACGTCCGGATCAGTTTTCCATCAATTGGTCAAATCGGTTAACCAGCGCCTGCAGATGACTTGCCAGGACATCGACACCGTCAAGTACCGATTGAGTGGGTCGGGCATCCATGGATTGCATGACGGTCATGAGGTACAGGCATTTGTTTTGAAAAGCCACCAGATTTTCATTTTCGGCATCACCCACATACGCTCCGCCATACACAAAGTCCTGGTCGTCTGGCTCTCCCTGTCCTCGCAAGGCCAATGCCATCTCCCTTTTTGGTCCGGATGGGTGCTTATTCAACCAGTCATCCAGTTGGGTGATCATTTCATGCGCCTGGTGTTGATAATGATAACAGCGAAGGGAATAGTCGCTCTGGTAGTCAATATCGGCTTCCGGAACGGATACCCGCGGATCCAGGACAACCTCGATCGGTTGTTCCATGGATTGACCATCTACGGTCAATCTAATCGTGTAATTCCCGGGAGCTGCCCATGGACCCGGAGGACTGCTGGGCGTGTTGTGGTAGACTGCGGCAATGGTATAGCCTCTCTGGACACCGGGAGGGGGGCTGTGATGAATGTCCCATACCATGCGGTGATGGCCTGCACGCGTTCCGATGGTTTGGGATGGACGGATCCAGTAGGTAGGAAATGGTAGTCCGGTAGAGTCCAGCATTTCCGGTTTGTCGTCGCTCGAGTAAGACCTTATGACTTTGTCCTGACTGTCAAGCACGTCCACAATGACCGATTGGGCCGGGTGTGCCAGATAATAATCAATGATGGCGCCGTCCGGAGGATTTTGGCCCGTCGGCTCTTCCGGCGGTAAGGGCGTGTCTGAAAAAACGTTATTCCGTACCCTCAAAGCAGGCTCCGGCCGGAAAAGTTGGTTGGCTTGCAGGGAAGCTGCTTGCAATTGGCGCAACGGGGTAACATCATCTAAAATCCAGATGGAGCGGCCATGGGTGCCGATCACCAGGTCCTTGTCGTGAACCACGAGATCACGGATCGAACTGGAGGGAAGGTTTTGTTGCAGCGACTGCCAATGATCCCCGTCGTCAGTGGAAAAATAAACCGTCCTTTCCGTACCCGCATAAAGCAGACCGGGTCGGACAGGGTCTTCCCTGACCACGTTGACCGGGCCCATATCCGGCATTCCATTGGATACTTCCTGCCAGGTTGTCCCTCCGTCATGGGTGCGGTAAATGTGAGGACGCATGTCGTCCTTGCGAATGGCGTTGACAGCGATGTAAGCGGACTTTGAATCAAAATGTCCGGCGTCGATCTGGGCGATTTTATCCCAGGCAGTCAACGCAGGTGGCGTCACATTCTGCCAGTGTTTGCCTCCGTCCCAGGTGACATGCACCAGACCGTCGTCGGTGCCGGCCCAGATGGTTTGTACGTCCAGCGGTGATGGACCGAGGGCGTAGATGACACCGCGACGACGCATGTTTTGTAATTCAGGGGTTCGGAAATCACCGATGCTTACCGGGACCTCAGGTTGTTCCCGACTCAGGTCCGGGCTGATTATTTCCCACTGGTCACCGCCGGTTGTGGTCTTCCAAAGTACGTTGGTGGCGAATAACAGCATGCGGGGATCGGCAGGGTGGAACAAAAGCGGCATGGTGCGCAGGACTCGGTACTTGCCGGACCGTAATGCTTCAGGACCAACCCACCGGGATTGACCGGTACGTTTATCAAATTTGACGACCCGGCCGCCGTAAATGATGTCCGGATTCAACGGATCGGCAGCCACATAGGCATATTCATCCGCGCCGACGCCCATGAATTCACGGAAGGAGATCTGCCCTCCATTGCTTCTGCTGGCAATTCCGATGGCACCGCTTTCTTGTTGTCCGCCGTAAACCCAATAGGGAAATTGATTGTCGGTGCTTACGTGGTACAATTGGGCGGTGGGCTGATTGTACCAGGAGCTCCAGGTTCGCCCTCCATTCACGGTGATGGTGGCTCCCTGGTCAGCGGCAAATAACATGATGTCCGGTTGTCTGGGATTGATCCAGATGCGATGGTAGTCGTCGCCACCAGGTGCACCTTTGAATGACGACCAGGTTTTACCGCCATCGGTGGATCGGTAGGATGCGACATTGGCAATAAAGATCGTGTTGGGTTGCTGGGGGTGTACTTTGATCTCTGCGAAGTCGCTACCCCGGCCCCATAGCCGGTGATCATCCGTTACAAACGTCCAGGTATCCCCGCCGTCTGAACTCCGGTAGATACCTCCATTTTTGCGGGAATCCACCGTTGCGTACATGATTTTGGGCTGGCTGTTGCTGATGGCGATACCAATTCTCCCCAAACCTTCTTCCACACCAGGCAATCCTTTACCCAGTGGTTTCCAATTACTTCCTCCGTCCGTTGACCGGTAGAGGCCGCTGGCAGGACCGGAAAAGGCGGCATTTTCCCAGGGTCCTTCGCGGTGTTCCCACAGTGAGGCAAACATCCGCTTGGGATTGGTCGGATCAAATTCAACCTGGATGGCTCCGGTGTTTTGATTGATGTACAATACTTTTTCCCAATGGCTACCCCCATCGCGACTACGAAAAACTCCTCGTTCTGCATTCGGGCCATAGGGATGCCCCAATCCGGCCACAAATACGAGGTCCGGATCTTTGGGGTGCACAATGATCCGGCCGACTTGCTGGATGTCGTTGAGTCCGATATGTTCCCAATGCCGGCCACCGTCGGTACTTTTAAATATTCCGTCGCCAACACTTAAGTCCGGACGGTGAAGGCCTTCGCCGGTCCCCACGTAAATGATATCCGGATTGCCGGGATAAACCGCAATGTCCCCGACGGAGCCGGTCGCCTGCTGATCGAAGATTGGCATCCAGGTCCTTCCGTAATCGTCCGTTTTCCACACTCCACCATTGTTGACGCCGATAAAAAACAAATTTGGTTGATCGGGGATGCCCACCGCCCCAACGGTTCTGCCGGCGCGAAAAGGGCCAATCATCCGGTACCGCAGATCCTGATAGGCTTGCGGAGACACCGGTTGACTAAAACCCGGGAAGGAAAAGCTCAGCATGAACAGGGCCAGTACCTGGTGTAAAAAGTTCACCCGTAACGATGAAAGCCGGCGGGTAGCAGATCTCCGGAATGATTGCATGATGGTTGTGTCATTTTAATACAAGGGTAATATACACATCTTACCCGTGCAAATCCAAGATGATCTTGATGGGTGACCGGCATCGTAGATCAATTAATAATGCCCCGGTACCATGCTTTTATTGGCATTATTCATACAGTGTATATAATCAATTAATGGTATATCCGGTAATTAAATTCATGCTTGAAAATTAGTGGATGAAAGCGAAAAAAAAATCGGGCAATTGGTAGCATTTATTGCGTTCGGAATAATTAAGACTTAGACCGATCCTGTCTCTACGGGCTTAATAATTAACACATTACCTATTTACTTTTCACCCGTATTCTATTATATTTGGTAAGTATTACTGCGATCTATTTCTTGAGGGTCTCCTCCCCGCTTAAGAAATCCGGAAATAAGGATGTTTTAGTTAGAACCCGTAAATGTCTTCGCAAAACATTTACCTGCATTTTTATTACCGAATTTAAACCCTCGCAAATGAACCTTTGGCTACAAACTCTTTTGGCATATGTAGCAAATGCCCTCATTGGAACAAATAGTATTTCTACCGGCATTACTTCACGACTACCTGCCGATGAAAGTATTGCAATTCAATGTCCAACAGAAATGGTGTTGCCCTGCGGCACCGATCCGGACCACTTACCACCACCTGATCTGACACAGGTTGATGTTCAATCTACCTGTCCCCTTGATTACATCCAATTTATTGGTGATTCCCTTTACAACCAGGAAGGATGTAAAATGGTCTTCGCACGCACCTTTGAAGCCCTGGATGAATGTGGTAATCTGGCACGTTGCATAACCTTCCTGACATTTAGCCAGGATCAGACGCCACCAACCGTAAAGTACTGTGACACACTGATTGAGCTGGGATGTAATGTGAATGAATTTCCGGAGATAACACCAGAACTGGTTGGCGCTTCAGATGAATGTGGTGAAGTAACCATCACCATTCTGAATGAACGGGTAAATACCAATGGATGCCGCCATGTACGGGTCCTCCGCTATCAGGTAAGTGATGCTTGCGGCAATGTCACCAACTGTCGAATTCGCTTTAGCTGGTTGGTTGATGAAGATCCGCCGGTCGTCGAAGCCTGTCAACGGGTCGTGGACCTGGGCTGTAATCCCCGCCGAATTCCGGAACCAAATCCCCGCCGTCTGCGGCCGACCGATGATTGTGGACCGGTCGCTGCAGAAACCGCTGGGGTGGATTCTGCTGCGGATGGCTGCTACCGTAAATTGATCTATATTTATACCTACTCCGATCGATGTGGCAATTCCCTGACTTGCAGTGAAACCTATCTCTGGAAGGTAGATACGGTAGGACCGGAAGTAGAAAATTGCGACGAAGTCATCGAGTTGGGATGTAATCCTGAGAAAATTCCCGGATTTGATTCAACACGGGTTAAAGTCAGTGACCATTGTGACGGAACGATAAGGTTCAGACTTCTCAATATGGTTGACCGGCAGAATGGTTGTAATTATCGCCGTGTTTATCGCTATGCGGTCTATGATGAATGCAAGAACCGGACCGTTTGCCGCCAAACGTATGCCTGGATACAGGATACAACGCCGCCGGTGGTTGCCGGATGCGATTCCACGGTCGACCTTGGTTGCAATCCCGAAGTCATTCCGGAACCCAACCCGGCGAGGTTGCACCCATTTGACGAATGCGGACCGGTTCACACCGAATCATTTCCAGGGGATATTGTCGTGGTGGATTGTCAATATTCGCTTACTTATACGTATCTGTTTACCGATGGATGTGGCAATACGACCAAATGTTTTGAGCATTTTGTCTGGGTGGTGGATAATGAACCTCCCACCATTGAAAATTGTGTAGATGGAGGTATTTCTATTGATCTCGGATGCATCAGGGACACTTCCGAGTTGCCACCGGGACTGCCGGCACCTTTAATCATTACCGATGATTGCGGCGTTATCGACGTGGAGGTGCTCGCTGAAGTCTATCAGTTGGAAGATTGTTGTGGAGTCCTGATACGCCGTTATGGGATAATGGATGGCTGCGGTAATCAAAGTTTTTGTTCGGTTCAATGGCATTTCTGTTCCGATTCGCTACCACCAGAGGTTGTCTGCCCCGATTCGACGTATTTGGGATGCAATCCGGACACCATTCTACAACCGGATTTCAGCCGCATTAAAGTGGCCGACAATTGCCGGATTGTGGACAGTGCATTCGCTTATGTGGATTATCAACCTGATGGCTGTCACTATCAATTGGGGTATCTGTATTCATTCATTGATGCGTGCGGCAATGTGAGTCAGTGCGAAGAAAAATTTGCCTGGACCATTGACCATCAGCCACCGGCAATCCTAAATTGTCAGGATGGTGGCCTGGTTATTAATCTGGAATGCATCAAGGATACTTCGGAATTGCCCCAAGCTTTCCCGGCTCCATTGATCATCGAAGACGACTGTGGCCAGGTGGATGTCGACGTTTTGGCTGAGGTGCTGCAGACAGACAGTTGTTGCGGCGTTCTCACCCGTCGCTATGGCGTTACCGACGCTTGTGGCAACCAGAGCTTTTGTT
>JAGQXC010000062.1 GCA_020436785.1 Saprospiraceae bacterium
TATCCGGCGAACTCTTGGCCAGGCGGACCGTGGAATCAAATCCACCACTTGCCAGCTGAAAAATCCTTTTTTCATCCTTTTCTTTTGCCAGTACCGTTAGAGCCAGGGCAAACGATGAGATGTGTGATATGTGCGAGACATAAGCCGCATGCAAGTCATGCTCATGAGCCTCCAACTCCACCATCCGCATCCCCAGGGCTTCATACAGGGCGATGACCATATCGACGGCATCCGCATCACTCGAAGGGCGATTGCATATGACCGAACATTTACCGGCAAACAAACCTGAAATGGCGGCTGCAGGACCGGAGTTCTCCCGGCCGGCCATGGGGTGGCTTGCCACATAGCGTCGGCGTAAAGGATGCTCTTTGACCGCATCAATAAGGACTTCTTTTGTAGAGCCGGCATCCATGACCACCTGATCCGGCCGCATGAGATCCAACACCTGCGGTAAAACCGAACGCATGGCATCAACCGGGATGGTCAATATAATTAGGTCCGCCCCGGAGATCGCCGGCTGCATCTCTTCCACCCGGTCAACCAATCCCAGATCCAGGGCCAGTTGAGCATGTTCGGGATTGGCTTCAACACCGATCAGCGTATGGGCCAGCCCATGTTCGCGTATGTCCTTCGCAAACGAACCTCCAATATGGCCTAACCCTATGATCGTGATCTTCTCCATTATTTATCTTTCTACCGTCATTTGTACGCGCTCCAGGGCCGCTTCAAAAGTAGCCACAGGTGCACACAATGAAATCCGAATGTAACGGTTGCCCTGCTCACCAAAGATCCCTCCCGGAGTGATAAAAACATCGTGATCGTACAGAACCCGGTCGGATAGGTGGAATCCATCCGGCTCGGTGTCCGGCACCCTACCCCACACGAACATTCCAACGGCATGCGGATCATAAGAACATTCCAGCGCATCCATGATGGCAAATACCCGTTGCTCACGTTCGTGATAGACTGCATTAAGATCCCGAAACCAATCCTTCCCCAGGGTCAGGGCATGGGCAGCTGCATATTGGGCGGGAGCAAACATTCCCGAATCCATATTGCTTTTGAATCGCAGTACCTCCTGGATGATCCGCTCATTCCCCACCATGGCGCCTTGTCGCCACCCGGCCATGTTGTGGCTTTTACTCAGGGAATTGAGCTCAACGGCTACTTCTTTGGCTCCGGGAACGGTCAGTATACTCAGGGGATGTTCGTTACGAATAAAGCTGTAGGGATTGTCGTGCACCAGAATTAGCTGGTGTTGATTGGCAAATGCGACACATTTGCTAAAAAATTCCAGTGAAGCTTTAGCCCCGGTGGGCATATGCGGATAGTTCAACCACATCAGTTTCACCTTGCTGAGATCCTGTTTGCTCAGTTCCTCCAAGTCCGGTAGCCAGCCTTGTTCTTCCTGAAGGGAATAGGTACGAATGATCCCCCCTGCCAAACGGGTCGCCGAGCCGTAGGTGGGATAGCCAGGATCCGGCACCAAAACTTCATCCCCCGGGTCAACAAAAGCCATGGATACGTGCATCACGCCCTCCTTGGAACCCATTAACGGAAGAACTTCCTGCTGTGAATCCAAATCGACCTCATACCATTTGCGGTAGAAATCCCTCCATGCCTCCCGCAAAACCGGCAATCCGATGTACGATTGGTACGCGTGCATATCGGTTCGGGCGCTTTGTGCATTCAACACCTCCATCACACCGACATCAGGGGCCAGATCCGGACTTCCGATACCCAGATTGATGATGGACTTACCTGCTGCCCGCAGTTGAGCTATTTCCTTAAGCTTTCGCGAGAAATAATATTCCTCGACACCCTGTAACCGTTGAGCTACGTCAGTTGGCATAATATTCTCCTTTGGGATAGTTGCCTAATATTTTCATGCGGCCGGTAAACGGTTTGATCGCATCCAGCGCATGTTTCATGTGTTCGGTATTTTCCAGAATAAAATCTGCAAAGAAAAGATATTCAAATGGTTTTCCCAGCAGTGGCACGGATTGGATCTTGGTCAGGTTGGCATGGTGAAATGCCAGAATGGACAACACTTTATGTAAACTGCCGATCTCGTGCGAAACGGTAAAACAAATCGACATTTTATTGTACTGATAGGTGAGCTTGTGTGGTTTACGATCCAACACCAGGAACCGGGTATAATTTTGTTTGTTCGTTTCGATGCTGCGTTTTAAAATCGTCAATCCATACATGTCAGCCGCCAAGGTGCTGGCGACGGCACCAATCTCGGGTTTCGCCCAATCCCTGACCATCCGGGCACTCAATGCGGTGTCGATGTGTTCAATCAATTTGATGTGCGGATGCAATTCAAAAAATTCCCGGCATTGGGCAATAGCGATCGGATGAGAGTAGACTTCTCTCAGGTCTTCGATTTTCACTCCCGGTAAGGTCAACAAGTTTTGTTTGATGCGTAAATACACTTCCCCGTTGATGTTTAATTTACCCGTGTACAACAACATGTAATTGGAAAGCAGGGAGCCGGAAATGGTATTTTCAATGGCCATCATGCCAATATCACATTCATTGTGTGCCTGGGTGCGTTCCACCACATCTTCAAAGGTGTCGCAGGCAATCACCTGAATTTGCTCCGCCGGATAATAGGTCCTGGCCGCAATTTCATGGAATGCTCCCGGATATCCCTGTATACTTACTCGTTTCATGTCATCATTTTCTGCAAACAAAAAAAGGAGTCTCGACCCCGGGACTCCTTTATGATTTTTTACCAAAACGGCACCTCATCATGCGGAGTCCTCCGATGGATTAAAATAAAAGCTAAAGAAAAAATAATACGCGCTCGCTTTGGTCATGTTTTTCAAATTCGGACTAAAACAAAAAAAGGAGCCTCGCTCCCGGGACTCCTTCATGCTGCAAACGGCAACGGCACGCTAGGAAATCCCGGCATGTGCGCTAAAAAAGTAAAAGTAATATGCACAATGTTGCTGCATGAAAGGCTTTAATTCCCGACAAACCTAGTACAATTTATCGTGGTTTGCAATGCCAAAGGTTAATTTTTTGCAACGGGCATCCGATGTCTGCCTGAGCGTTTAAGACGCCGCGCTGAAGAACCGTGATTAAAAATGGGCTTCCCATTCCGTTGCGATCCGGGCCTCACCGATCGAATGTTATCGCTTTTTCTACTGCCGGTAAACCGGATCAATGTTCTTAAAAGACTTGTATCTTAGGTATAGTGACCGGAAATGATAATTGAAATCACGTCGTATCAAAAACCAAACGGATGCAGCATCTAAGAAGCACCATCAACCCTATCCTGACCATCATCCTCCTGGCCTGTGGTCCCTTTATCCGGGGGCAGGACCAAATGACCCGGGAAGATTACCAAAGGGCAATCAATTATCTCCCGGAAAACCTCATCAATAAGAAGGTTTTCAATGTGTCATTGGATCCCCACTGGCTGGCTGACAGTTCCGGCTTCTGGTACATTCATTATGGCCCGGGAATAAAAACCTACCGCTTGGTGTCTTTCCCGGATATGACGCCATCCGATCTATTTGATCACCAGCGGCTCGCCCACCAATTGAATGCTTATTTCAGGGATTCCCTATCGCCCGTCGATCTTCCCATCCAACGGCTGGAAGTGCAAGACAACGAGGAATTGTGGCTCACCGTCAAAGGGAAAACGCTGGTCCTGAATTTATCCGGATATGAATTGTCTGAAAAATCCGGGCCCTCTCCACCTGACGCTGAACATCTTTCCCCGGATGGTAAATGGGTAGCATTTGGCCAAGATTTTAACCTCTTCGTCCGGTCCATCGAAACGGGTGAAGAAAAACAACTCAGTTTTGACGGGTGCAAAGGCTATGAATATGCAACCTGGTATGGGTGGGGAGACATTATGGAAGGTGAAAACGGGGAGAGGCCATCCCATTTCGGAGTCAATTGGTCAAACGACGGAGCGTGGATAATGGCGAACCTTTGCGATCTGCGACAAGCGCAGAAAATGTATCTGCTTGACTGGAGTGTTGACTCCCTCTACCGCCCGCGCCTGCTTTCTTACTACCGTGGTTCGCCGGGAGACACCACCATGATCTACGAGGAGCCTGTCTTTATTCACGTCCCTTCGGGCAAAATAATCAGGACTGGCCTTCCCCGGAGTACCTACATTAATGCCATCGATGCCCGTTGGTCAACATCCCCGGGTAAAGTATGGCTGCAGCAAACAAGCCGGGGATACCAAACGGAGACGATTTACCTGTTTGATCTGAATACGCAAGTCCTGGATACGATCTACCAGGAAATAAGTCCGACCAACATCGACCATTTCAGAACTGAAATGGCTGAGCGGAGCAACCGGCTATTTTACCTTTCCGAAAAGAGCGGCTGGAGTCAATTATACACCCTTGACCTGGTCTCCCGGAAAGAAAAGCACCTGGCTGCCGGAAATTACTATGTAGAAAATGTCGTCAGGGTGGATGAAGTGAATCAGTGGATTTATTTTACTGCCTCCGGGAAGGATCCCGGCAGCAACCCTTATTATACAAAATTGTATCGCATCCAATTTGATGGCAACGATTTACGCTGCCTGACCCCCGAGGATTTGAATCACCGCATTGAACTCTCCCCGGATGGTTTATATCTGGTAGATAACATGTCTACAGTGCAAACGCCTACCCGCTCGGTCGTACGAAATACAAAAAACGGAGCGATCATCAGCGAAATTGGACACGCAACTTTCGATGGATTAAGCGAATGGTCGCCGCCGGAAATATTTACAACGCTGGCACGGGACCGGAAAACCACGATTTACGGGACTCTCTGGAAACCCACAAATTTTGACCCGGCGAAGAAATATCCGGTGCTTGAATATGTGTATACGGGCCCGCACACCCATGTCTTTCCCACCGAGTACAGCCGGGCATTTGGTTTTCAGAATTATGCCGAATTGGGATTTATCGTCCTAGTGGTGGATGGACTGGGATCGTCCGGACGGTCAAAAGCATTTCACAATTATTCGTACAAAAATCTGGGTGGAAACCTGGCAGACCACGTCCTTGCCATCCGGTCACTGGGTGAAAAATACACCTGGTTCGATACAACACGAGTAGGCATATTCGGGCATTCAGCGGGAGGATACGATGCCGCACATGCGCTCCTGGCCTATCCGGAGACTTATAAGGTAGGTGTGGCCAGCTCCGGAGATCATGACCACCGCATGGAGAAAGCATGGTGGCCGGAAATGTATATGGGCTGGCCGGTCGATTCAGCGTATGAAAAGCAATCCAATGTGACTCTGGCAAGTCATTTACAAGGCAAACTTTTGCTGGTTCACGGAGGCATCGATGAGAACGTCAACCCATCTGCAACCTTTAAGCTGGCCGAAGCCCTGATTAAGTCCGACAAACCGTTTGACATGCTGATATTACCCAGCCAGCACCATGGCTACCAGGGCATCCATTCGAACTATTTCCGGAAAGTGCGCTGGAATTATTTTTTGGAGAATTTACGCGGTGTCCAACCTTTATGGAACATTGAAAATTAAATAAGTTTCACAGAATATTTTGCCCAATAAACATGAGTTAATAAACAAATCATCTGAAGAAAATGAACCAATATGGATATTCCTTTTTCCAGTCAGCCAAATTCTTTTTATGGATTTTTCTCCTTACGGGTACGCAATGGCTTTTTTCACAGGAATTTCAAAACACCCTGACCTTTGTGGATTCGGCCGATTCGCCGGTCGCCGACTTGCAATATGTGAGCTGGATTGCCGGACATTGGCGGGGTGAGGCTTTCGGAGGGATCACCGAAGAGATTTGGTCTCCACCTCTCGGCGGTTCAATGATGTGTGCTTTCAAACTGGTGGTAAATGGCGAAGTAAGCTTCTATGAAATCTGCACCATCACGGAGGAAAAGAATTCCTTAATACTCAGGCTAAAACATTTTGACGGTCATTTAATCGGATGGGAGGAAAAAGCTGAAACGATTGAATTCAAACTGGTAAAAGTCACACCGGACAAAGTCTATTTTGATGACTTTACCTTTGAACGTATTTCGGACCATGAAATGAATATTTATGTAGTCATCGAAAGTCAGGGTAAAAAAGAAGAAGTCAAATTTAATTATCAACAATGAGAACTATATTCAAAAAAGAATCCATTCCGGCGGGTGTACTGCTCCGCCGGTTTATTGTAATACGTCCAATCTGTTTGAATTCAAATCACTGATCCGAACGCAAAGCCTCAATCGGATTATCCCTTAAGGCACGCCATACCTGCCAGAGAATTAATAACAGGGTTAGTCCGATCAATAACAGAACCGCCGGACCGATATTAAAGGCTGATATGGGCTCCCGCTGGGCCATATTATTGATCCACAATGAATTGATCCATATAGAAACCGGTACGGCAACCAGGAGGGAGATGCCAATCAGCCACAGGAATTCTTTACCAACGGCCATAAAAAGATCAACAAAACTAGCCCCCAACACCTTACGGATACCCAATTCTTTCATATGACCACGGACCCGCATGCTGATCATCCCGAGCAGACCCAACCCGGTAATTGAAATGGCCATCATGGCTATCAGCATCAGGATCTTGCTAATGTCAAAGAGGAACTGATAGAACACATCCATTTCCTGACTCAAAAAGCCTCCATTAAAATCGCGTAACGGGTCAAATTCCTTCCACTCTTTTTGGATAGCCTGAACAACTGCTCCGGGCGCCGGACTGTTGATCTTAAAGTAGGCAAAATTGTAGTTATCCGGAATCACACGAAGCATCATCGGCGTCATGGCCTTGAGCATCGGTTCCCAGTGGTAGTTTTTGATTACTCCCACCACCTGGATCTGTTGATCGTCCTTATTGTACAAATACTGGCCCACCGCATCACTAACCGGATTAAATCCCAGCCGTTCGGCGGCCATTTCATTCAGAATAACTTGTTTTTCATCGCCCGATCCTGCCTGACTGCTGAAATTATTTCCGGCCACCAGATCCAGGCCCATCACATCAAGGTACCCGGTATCGACACTGAAATAGTAAATGGTTTGTTCCTCGTCTTCCGGATGGAGTCGATAACCACTGGCCCAGGACCGGCCGACGCCCGGATGGTGTGAAGCCATGGAGATTTCTTCGATCCCGGGAATTTGTTTAAATGCCGTTTCAACCCGGTCGGGAGCATGGCTTTGCAGATCTACAAAATAGATTTGTTGCTCATCAAATCCATAATCTGCATTGGTTAGAAAATGGGCTTCATCCCGCAATAAAAACAAGGTGATTAACATCAGGACCGACAGGCCCAGTTGCACCCCGATCATCAGATTCTTAATATTCAACCGCCTCTTGCGCACGGTAAGGCCATTCAATACGGCCCCTTTAAGCGTGGTTACCGGATCCATGCGGGACGCATACAGCGCTGGGCCAACCCCGGAAATCAGCCCCAGAAGCAATGAAAAGACTAAAAAGAAGATGTAAGCAACCGGTTCGTCGTGCAGGGTGATCCCAATCTGACTGAAAATCCACATCGCATTAAACTGACTCAGTAATATCCGGTAGAATACCACGGCAAAAAGTAAGGAAAGTACCGCCATCAGGATCGACTCCGTCAAAAACTGACGGATGATTTGCCCCTTTGCCGCACCACTGGATTTACGGATTCCGATCTCTTTAAACCGGTTGAGGGTTCGGGCAATGGTGAGATTGGCATAATTGATACTGGCGGTAAACATCACGATCAATGCCAGCAAGGCAAAAAAAGCCAGTACGAACTTTGGCAGGGCAAAACCAATCTCATTGCTTAAGAGTCGTCCCGGGACGATGTCGGTGACCCGTTGCAGGCTGAATTCATAGCCAGGTTCCTTTTCCTCCAGATGAATGTTCTCCTCTGCGATGTCATTGATCGATTTCTCCAGATTATCTTTTTCCCCGGGATCCTGCAAAACCAGGTAATTGTAATTGGTCCATATGTTATTCCACTCATCGTAATGGACATCAATGAAGTCATCCGCCTTTAATTGGTCCAGTGATGAGAAAGAAGCGAGCGCTTCAAATTGTATGTGGCTATCCCCTGGCGGTGGATTCAAGATTCCCTTGACCGTAAACGCGTGGTCCTGGTCAAGGGTTACCAATTGGTCCATGGCATTGCCATCCGGGAATAATTTAGCCACCAGATCAGGCATTAATACCAGGGAATTGGGATCACGCAAGGCAGTTTCCGGATCACCCTCCGCCAGGGTGAATCCAAACACCTTAAAGAAGTTCTCATCGGCAAAAAGTGACCGGTCAACCCGGATGATCCGTTGTTCAGACTGGAGCTCACCCCGGAATTGATGATTAAGATTGGTCATGCGTTCGATGGCAGGAAATTTGCCGTCAAGGGCATCTCTGAATGGCAGCGGAGAAGTCGCATATCCGGATTCAAATAAATTGTTCCGGGTCCCTTTTTGATGGGATAAAATACGGTACGTCCGATCTCCGGCCGGGTGAAATCGATCGTACTGGTATTGATTGTAAATCAATAAAATGATTAGTAGGCAGACCGACATACTCAGGGATAATCCGATTATGTTGATCAGGCTGTATAATTTGTGTTTCAACAAATTACGCCAACCAATTACGAGGAAATTCTTAATCATCAGGTCAGGTTTAGTTTGGTTCAGTACCGTCTAGAATTCATTCAGAATCCGTGTCAGAATAAAGTAAAGAAGGAAGCCTACACTTAGGCTGACAGCGAAAATACCCAGTTGCAACATCGGATCGGATGTTTCACCGATCAGGCTATTGATAATCAGGCCGATGCCTCCCCAAAGGATGATCAGGCCCCATTTTAGGGTATTATGCCGGCTGTCCGTTTGCTGTGTCAATAATTCATGGGCATCTTCGCCCAGGATCCCCCGATCGATCATTCTTTTTCTCAGAAAATAATCCGTGAGGGTACGCGTCAACATGACGATTCCGGTTGCCATCCCACCAATAATTACCAGGGGTGTCAATACATTGCTCAAATCGGATTCCATTGCGACCAGGATTTATAAGTTATTCGGTTGGACAAGGAGAACGGGCTAAAATGTTGCATTTCACCACATTTTTTTTTCTGGGTTGCAACATTTCCACCTATAATACCTGTCCTATGGGTAAGATGGTATCCAACCCAGATGAAGATCGAGCACTCGTAAAGGCAGTGGTCCGGGGAGATCATCATGCCCTGGCACGGCTTGTTGATGATCATAAAGCGCTGGTAGGCCATATGATCCAACGCATCATCGATCAACCGGAGGAGGTGGAAGAAATTTGTCAGGATGTCTTTTTGCGGGTATATGAAAAATTATCAACCTTTCAATTTCAATCAAAACTGTCCACCTGGATTGCTACCATTGCTTATCGAACCGCCATCAATCACGTGAAGCAAAACAAGAATGTGGAGACTGTCAATTTGGAAGCCCTTCAACTTACCCTGCCTGTGTCCGACGGACAGGTGGAGGCCCAGGATTTTAAGCGTTTTGTACATTACCTGATCGACCAGTTGCCCTCGACTTACCGAACCCTGATTACGCTGTATTACGTCGAAGAGTTCACTTACCAGGAAATCGAAACCATTACCGGTATGCCAGAGGGAACAGTAAAGAACTACCTCCACCGGGCCAAAGCAAAATTGCGAACAATTGCCAAACCATTTCAACATCTGGAATTCAATGATTATGGAAAGCAATGATTTTGAGTATAAACTCGAACAGGCGCTAAAAAGCCCCCCAGCGAATCGTCTGGAGAAAGGCTTTGTTTCCCAATTGATGCACCGAATTGAAGAATCGGAATTGCATGAACGAAAGCGAAAGCGGCTGTTTATCTGGCTGATCAATGGCAGCTTTGTTGCAATCGCGGTCATCCTGATCATTGTGTTGGTGGGTCTGCATGCACTTGAACCCCTTTTGAACGAATGGCCTTGGATCAGCGTTGCAGCCGGGGTGATTGCATTTTGGTCCTATCTGGAAAAAAAATGGTTACGTTATAACCGTAAATGGGCGAACAGCTAATCAACCAAAATCTGACCGAGCCCAAAAAAATTAAGTCCGGTCCAAAATTGAAAACGTACTAGCCTTTTCCCGGGGTGTAAACATGAAGACTGTAAGCATAACGTCGCGAAACATTTCCAACGGCATGATAGGCCATGTGGTCATCCAGATAGGTCATGCTGCCTGTCCGGTATTGGCTTACCGACACCAGCTCGCCATCAATGACAGGAGCATATCTTCTCTCTTCCAACTGACCTTGAAGTACTTTGAAAACGCAACCGCCCGACGCATGACCGTGAACTGAACCGTAATGGCCGGGCTCCCAGCGTATCAGTACCACTTTCAGGTATTTGTTCAGGACCAACACATAGCTCTTAACTCCCCCTTTTTCAAAGCGGCTGAATGTTTGCGGATCTCTGAAATCAAGACGTTGCAAAACCGGTAAAAACCGGGTTGCGTTTATGGTGCCGGTTTCCATGAAAAAGATTCGCATTAATTCGCTACACACGGGTTCCAGGTTGGGAATGATGCCGGCCGAGATGGCTTCACGGGCCTCGTCAGTCAATATTGATGACTTTGATTTCTTTGGCCGGGAAACGATGAAAGGCATGGATGGAATCGTTTGGAAGGTTTCGAAGATTGCCAAATCATTCATAACACTTTATTTTGTTAATCCAAAGATGGCATCACCGGCAGGCAAGTGGTTATCCGTAAAAGTTCAGTAATTTGACCTAACGGTTCAAAATCGTTATGATTTGAACGTAAGCATGGGTTAACCTTTACTTGAAAATCCAAAATGTAGGAAAGGAAGAAATAAACCATGCTCTTTCTTTTTAACTTAGACTAAACCGATGCAATCCAATGAAAAACGATCATTCAACCTATGACTAAAACCAACATCCACTGGAAAAAAGGAAGGGGGAAACTGGGGTTTATGAACCCGTTAATCGGTCAATGGAAAGCACTGGCGGACACACCTCTCGGTCAAATAGCCTGTACCCGCATTTTCTCCCCCACGCTGAATGGAAAATTCATACTGTTGAATGCCCATTGGGAAATTGGCGATTCTAATTACGCAGAACATGCATTGATTGGCCAGAATGAGGAGACCATCCATTTCTGGTCCTTTACTTCGGATGGCAAACATTCCAACGGGTACCTGTCCGACGGGACCGATGTGCATCCGGATGCTATTTGTTTTGAAGCGGAAATGCCGCAGGGTAAAGCACGGATGATTTATTGGCCCGATGAAAAAAATGGATTTTATTGGGCGGTAGAATCGCGGAATAAAAAAGGATGGAAGCGCTTTACTTACCATCATTATTTGCCCGTGAGATTAAGTAAACCCGATTATTCGGTCTTGGATTGATCTCCGGCCTTAAAAATTATTTTATATGGCATCAATTCGTTCCAGCGCACCGCAATTTGTTGTCAGCGATGTGGTGACGGCAGCAACCTATTACCAGGATGTACTTGGTTTCCGGGTTATTGGCTTTTTTCTCGATCCGCCGGTCTATGCCATGGTTGAGCGCGATGGCATCCAGATTCATTTCGGCAAGGCCGATGGAAGCCAGGTGCAACAATCCAATCGTTCACTGCGCAAAATCGGCTTTGACCTGTATTTGTGGACGGATCAGGTGGATGAATTATTTACAGAATTGGAGGCAAGGGGAGCCCGAATTACCCAACCTTTGATCGATCGGATTTATGGAAATCGTGAATTTTCGATTTTGGATTGTCATGGGTTCAAACTCACTTTCGGTCAGCTGTAAATCCTGATGAGTGCTTCACAAAAACCGGATATTTCCGTACAGCGGTCTGAGCTCTTATTGTGGTCAGGCATCGGTTTTACTTTGATCGCGATTGCATTTAACTTCTGGATGATGGGTGTGCCGGTGCTTTTTCTAAATGCCGGTCTCGTGATCTCTTTGATCGTGTGGAGCCGGTCAGAATCCAAATTTAGTCAACGAGTCATCACCTTATTTATGGTAGCATTTGTCCTGATGCTCGCTCACCTGTGGGAAGAATATCATTTTGGGTTCTTCGAGGTTCTTCCGGGGTTATTTGGACGAAGTGCGTGGCCCTCCGGTCAATTTTTACGTTTCAATAGCATCTGGCTATTCTTGTTTATTTTATCCATCGTCGGCGCTCAGCGTGGATTCCGTTTTGCGCAGTTGATCCTGTGGTTTTTTCTTTTATTGGGATGTATCGGAAATGGTGTTCTTCACCTCGGGTTGACCATCAGGCAAGGTTCGTATTTTCCCGGTGCGGTAAGCAGTGCCGCCCTCTTTGTCCTGGGTCTGATCATCCTCCGGAACATCCGGACATTATAAGTAAATTCAGAAGCTTGCAGACATCAGACGTAAAAATAATCGAGGTCAAAGTCCCCTTCAGCTCCCCGGAAAATGAACATTAACCTGAACCAAATACCTGGTCAATCCAGGTTCAAAAAATGGTATCATTCCAATTTTATATAGCCAATACCGCCGTACATTTTGAAGAGGCATCGCAGCTGATCCGGGAATACGCCAATTCCCTGGGTATTGACCTCTCATTTCAGAATTTCTCTGCTGAAATTCAGGATTTGCCAACCATTTACAGCCCCCCAACCGGAGCCATGATTCTGGTATTCAATAATGGTGTGGCAGCCGGTTGCGCAGGCGTACGCCAGTGGAGTAAGGACATTGGGGAATTAAAACGGATGTATGTGCGTCCCAACCACCGTAAGGCTGGCGTGGGTTTTGCTTTACTGGACCGCTGCATTTCAGAAGCTCGCCGGCTCCATTATAACAGATTACGGCTCGATACCCTGGCAGGAATGACTTCCGCACAATCGCTCTACCTCAAAAAAGGTTTTTACGAGATCCCTCCCTACCGGCCAAATCCCATCCCCGGGACCCTTTTTTTTGAACTGAATTTATCCGGTTGAGGATAGGATGCGCATCCCTTCCCTGCCATTATGAAGCGTGAAGTGGGTTACCGGTCGGTGACAAATTTGATGCCCAGCGAAACAATGCCTGCGTGCAAGCCGGTATTGCGCCGGTAATAATCGTAATTCAGGGAGACACTTTTAATGCCAAGGTTTCCAAGATGGGATTTCAGGAAAATATCCGTGTATTTCAGTCCAAATCCTATTTGATTGGCCTGAAATGCCGAGAGATCGTAATCCGAGGTATAAAAGGTCTCTGTAGATAAATGTTGTTCGTAAGGAGCAAAATATTTTGCTGCTGTCTGCGTATAATAACGGTAATTGGGGTAAAGCGTAAAATGCGTTCCCACTTTGATGGGTATTTCGATGCTCGCGGTATGAGAAGTAATGCCCCAATCGTCGTAATAATACCGATAATAGGATCTCAATACCAGGAACTCATTGATGTAGTAATTGTAACGTAATCCCACCGGAATTTTCAAGCGGGTTTGCGGCAACCGTTCGATGTCATCAGCCAGTTGAAATACCCGGGTATTAAGTCGTGTTTCATAATTCGGGATGTCGTTGGCATTGCCGATGTAATAATTTGCGACATCGGAAAAATAAACCCGTTGCATCGGATTGGCCAGCCACCCTTGTTGATAAACCAGATCGGAGAAGATGGAAAATTGCGACCGCTTGCTAAGGATTTGAGAAAAACTGACCGATAAAGAATACGAATTCCGATTATAGGTATTGAGAAGGGTTGATTGCGAGGGATGCCAGACATTGGCAGAAGATTTATTGATGACCTGTCCGTTGGCGTCGAGGATGTCCACCCCGGAAAAGAATCCTGCATTGAGATTTCCCTGCGTCAGAAAATACGTATGGATTTCAGTGGGATATTGGGGATACCATGCATCCAGATAGACCGTACCCTGAAGACCGATTTCGGTATTTTTCTGATTGAACTGCTTGACAAATCCAAGACCGGCACCAAATGATCCGTAATCAAATTCCTTGGAGGCATTGAGGTGTCCGCTGTAAATGGAATTCCGGTCATCGGACGTGTGACTGTAACTCAGCCCTCCACTGTACCAGACATCACTACGTGAAGCACCTGATGCGGCTACCCAGGGCGACCCCTGCACCACCGTGGTTGACTGTGGATCGGTGTAACCGAAGGGACTGCGATTGCGCCCGCCTCCTCGGGAGGCGCCACTGATCACTGTACCGTAAGAGTACGTAGTTACCCCGGAAAATGGGTTCAAATTGCTTGAGGACGCCGATGTATAAGCAGATACCGTAGCATCGATGGTCAATACGTCGTCTGCATTAAGCGGAATGGATACATTGATGTTGGTGGCCGCATCCTTAAGTTTCTCACTGCCAATCCCGCCGGTCACTGCACCATTGTTACCGTCCTGACCGTAGAGGCTGGTTAATAATTCGACCTCGGTGGCTTCCAGTACCCGGTTTTTATACGTTGTTTCCTTGCCCGTTTCCGTCGCCTTATTGGAAGCCTGTCCGAAAATACAAACCGGCCAAACGGCCATCAATACCAGTCCTAATCTACGCATAACAAATTATTAATTGCATCCACAACCTCCACCGCTTTTGCCCCCGTTCGCACCGGAAGCGCCTTCGCGGTAAACCTGAAATGCGGTTTCAAACTTTTTGGACTTCCGGTCACTCAGTACCATATCCGGATCATTTAAATTTACTTTCTGATATTCTTTTACCGTCACACAGGAGGTTGCCAGTAGCAGAATACCAAGAAAAAAGGTGGCTTTAATTTTCATGGCCATTAATATTGATGTGTTGCGATGAATGGACCTGTCCGGCATCATCGATTAATATGCATTCAATATTGGGCATTTGATTGATCCGGGCTATACCGGCCTCTTTGCCCATGACAAATAAGGAGGTCGCCAGCGCATCGGCCAACTCCGCACTGGGAGCAAATACCGTCGCACTGATGATGCCGTGAGCCGGATAGCCAGACTTGGGATCAATGATGTGTGTGTAACGGATCCCATTAAAAACGACGTACTTTTCATAATTACCGGAGGTCACCACCGCTCCCTGTTTTAAAGGGACCAATGCGAATGCTTTGTCCTTATCCATCGGATTGGTTATGGCAACCTTCCAATCTTGTCCATCGGGTTGTTTGCCCCAGGTATTCATGTCACCGGACGCATTGATGATTCCCGCCGGAGTGCCGTGATCCTGCAACAGTTTTTTGGCTTTATCCGCAGCATAGCCCTTGCCAATCGCTCCAAAACCAATTTTCATCCCTTCTTCAGGCAGGAACACGCTGTGATTCGATTCGTCCAGAACAATCTTTTCATATCCGACCCGGGCGATTGAATTACGTACCGCTTCCGGATCAGGCATTTCAGTCATAGACCCGTCAAATTTCCAGATCTTATCCATCGAAGCGTACGTGATGTCAAAAGCCCCGTCCGTTAATTTGGATATGGTCAGCGAACGTTTGATCAGATCGAATAACTCCGCGGAAACGACAACCGGTTCCAAACCGGCATGCTGATTGATGCGGGAGGTTTGGGAAGCAGGATCCCATGAAGAGATCAGTTTCTCGATGCGGGTAATTTCGGCCACCGCCAGATCAATGGCTGTATCTGCAGTCCTTTGCTCATCGGCAACTACCGTTATGTCAAACCGGCTGCCCATCAACTTTACGGTCCGGTTATAGATGGATTGACCGGTCACGGACCAGACCAGAGACACGAACCCGGCACACCAAATGTATTTCATCATTTGAACGCTTTTAAGGTGGCGATGTAAGCTTCCGGAGTGGTCTTTTTATACCCGGTCGTCCCTAATACATTTCCTTCATTATCCAGTACGACGACCAATGGGAAGAAGCCCTGTTTATTGTACTTTTCGGCCAGGCGTTCATTTTTCTTCAATTGGTCCGGAGGCAATTGATTTTTAGCCTTGCGGGGAAAATCTGCCTTGAGCAAAACCGCATGTTCGGAAGCGTAGGCCTTAAATTCCTCCGATTGCCAGATCTCCTGATTCAGTTTGATGCAAGGTGCGCACCAATCGGATCCCTGGAAAACCAGAATGATGTGGCAGTTGCGCAATGTTGCTTCCTGCTCTGCTTTGCCCAGATCCGTAAGCCAGGTTTGGCCAAACAAACCACTCCCTGCCAGGATCAACAAAAAAACGAGGTAGAACCTTGACCGTGAATGGTCACAAAAGATTCGTTTCATATTTCCGGATTTATTATTAGTCATGACACAGCCGGGAGATGATCACATGATCAAAATCCCTTCTCCCGAAACAGATTAATCATTGCCTTTATACCATGCATTACCGTGGCATCACCTGGATAAGTTGCATGAGCATTCCTTGTACTCATGCTATGAGCCAGAATTAATAAAATATTAACGATTGGGTTTAATCCGGTTGGCAGGATGAACGCATCCGCAAACCACCAAGTGATGACAGGTTGAATAATTAATTAGGGTGCTCCCTCCTGTTTGGATTTACTATAAATGTCCATGGAGGAATGTCCAATCCTCAAGGGTAGAAATGCGTTCGTTACCAATTTAATTTTGTACGTTGTAACAACCTCCTGATTCACTAATCATAAAACCCAGAATACATGCACATACAACCTTCCTCGAGCATTGGGATGGATGACCAGAGTTCCGAAATCCTTCAGAATGTCTTCAAAGCGCTCCAACAAGCTGATCCTTCGTATGAAAATGTCAGTTATGGTATGAGTGTAAATAACTCCTTTCCTTCCAATTGGCTGATTCAGTCCGGGCCCGATGATACCGAATGCCAATTCCTGCAGACCATTCAACAACTCCTGAAAAGCTTTGTGATCGACCAACCCACCCTATCTCATTTTATAGACCTGTCCCAGATGGGCAATCAGAATTCCAGTGATGAATTTCAATCGGCCATGATCGAAAGCATTTCGGCGATCGCTCAAGTTGCTAAAGCACCGGTTATTATTCGTTATATCGAAGGAAACCCGGCTGGTTCATCGGAGTCAAATACCATGACCTTTATCAATCACTTGAAGAATGCTTACCAGGGACCTACCAATTCACAAGTTTATTTTTACGCGGTATCTTTTGTAAAACCATGGGAAGGAGCCCCCATTCCGGGCCTGCCCGGATCCTGGACACATGCCAAGATGGTTGCCGTTGACGGTCAATCGTCGACTGCTGGAGGAATGAATTTCTGGAACGATTACTTACCCTCACACACTCCTCCGCATGACGTTTCCATTAACATCAATGGTGCAGCGGCCGGTTTCAGTCACCTGTTTGCCAATGCGATCTGGCAATATGCAGCCGGTCCACAGCGCTCCGGTTCGATATTCAACGCTTCCTGGCAATTGGGAACAGCAAATTTCGGTCAGCAATTCCCACCCCAGTTTGATCCCAACACATTCATCACCCCGGTACAACCTCAAGCCATACCGGTCCTGGCTGTAGGAAATTTGGGCTTGTGGGAATCGACGGCCATGCAATCTTTACTTCAGGAAGCACTGGCGGGAATCGCGAATCCTGCAAAACAGGTAAATCCGCAAAGCACCTATCAAATCGTGGAAAATGCCTTTAATGTGCTCCTGTCTTTTCCATTTTCAAATTTCGACACCTCCACTTCCAAAGCAACCAATGCCAGTACCACAGCGCGGCATTTGATCCTTCAACAAGTCTCACAAAATGGTCATATCCGCCTTTCCCAACAAAAAATTGCCGATACCGATCTTGTTGAAAGAGCCATAAAAGACGGAAAGGGAGGAGTTCCCTGGCCCGGCCAAATGATGGATGCTCTGGTTGACGCGATGGTCAGGAAAAACGCAAAACTGGATATTATTGTATCGTTCCACCAAACTGGTCTTAGCCCGGTTGATGGCTATTCGGACGATATGGGAGCAGCTGCATTAAAAATTGTTTTTATCCAGCTCTTGACCCGTGCACTAGGCGGCGATGCGAACAAAGCAAATTCTCTTGCCAACCAGCTGTTAACCATCAAATCAACCACGGGCGCCAACCACGCCAAGATCTGGATCGTTGATGATCTGGTATTTTATGTTGGGTCAGATAATGTCTATCCAGCCTATTTGCAGGAATTTGGTTATGTCATCGGGAGTCAACAACTAACGGAGCTCTTTATTCAGAATTATTGGGAGAAGATGTGGCAAATTGCCCGGTAGTTAGAACTAGCTACCCAAGCATGCTCGGTGTGCATAGGAAATAAATCACAGGTCAGTAAGGAAGAATACTTACAATAAGTTAAACCCAAATCATGCAATTGACCAAATTTTCTATAGCGGAATATGCGATTAAGTAACGGATAATCAACCTATTTTAAATGTATTGCATTAGAAAAATTCTGGAAGTTCTTCATGCTTTCTCTTTGAGATCGGTGCGAGATCGTATGGATTGCATGCATACGATGGAAAGAACCTTTAGATTTATTCTACTTCGACACATTTTTGCTTCAGTATCAAGCACTTCACTTCGTCGACATAGCTTGCTATGCCTCCTCCGTGAAACACTTGCTACTTTTGCATAAAAGCGTCTCGCTACGAATTCTAATGCTTTATTTGGGTTAAATGAAACGAAAAGTAAATATTAATAGCACGATCAGGCTGATCATCATGCTGTTTTTAGGAACCGCCTTCTTTTGCCATCCCCGAGCAAATATTGCGTACCAAAAATTGTATCTACATACCTGGGAGTTGGAATACATCACGGGTTTGCGCATTGCCTTTGAAGGATTATACCCGGACAAAAAGCCCAAGATCCGCTTCAATAAAGAAACCCACCGGGCAGAAGGCAATAACAGCTGTAACGGTTATGCGGCGGAATATAAATTAAAAGGGGATCGGATAGCTTTCGGCGAACCCGGGCCCACCACGATGATGTATTGCGGCGAAGGTGAGCAGCAATTTCTGATGACTATAAAAAAGGTCAACCGGTATGAAATCGATGCAGACGGTAAACTGAATTTGCTTCTGGATAATGTACCAATGCTGCGTTTTAAGCCTATTAAATAATTCAGGACATCCATTCTCCGTCTTCCCATCGACTCAGACACTGCTTCGATCACCGGGAAAGCAATTCATGGCAATCAATTGAATTCCATCTCAATGACCAGGTCGTTTTGCTCGACCAGGGTTTTTTCATCAAGGAATACTCCCTTGACTTTCCCGGCTTTCGGCGCCGCAATGGTGGATTCCATCTTCATGGCTTCAATCGTAAACAATGGGGTGTTGATGTCAACCTCATCTCCCGGCTTGACCAGTACTTTGGCAATACTTCCCTGCAAGGGCGCTCCGATCTGGTTGGGGCTGGTTGCTTTCTGATGCCGTTTGATCTCCTTGTGCAACGATTTATCATGCACCTCGATGGCGCGGGCTTGTCCGTTCAAACGGAAGAAGACCAACCGGTTACCTTGTTCATTGGCTTCCGTAACATTGAGAAATTTGATGATCACCTGTTTACCTTCTCCGATCTCCACCATCATTTCCTCGTTCGCCTTCAGCCCATAGAAAAAGGCCAGGGTTGGAATCTTGGAGACATCTCCAAACTGGTCGATGTGTTCGTAATATTGTTCAAAAACCTTATCGTATAAAAGCCATGAAAGCAAATCCAGCTCCGTCACCTCATCACCCAGTTTTTCCTGTAAAGCCTTCATACTAGCTTCAAAATCAATGGGTTCCAGATGTGTGTTGGGATGTTCGGTATAGGGCTTTTCACCCTGTAAAATGATCTTTTGGATTTTTTTCGGAAAGCCACCTTCGATTTGCCCCAAATCACCGCGCATCAGGGCCTTGGCGCTCTGCGGAAAAGCCAACGATCCACCATTATTCAGGACATCGTCCGCCGTAAGGTCATTGGCAGTCATAAACAGCGCCATGTCCCCTACCACTTTCGAAGACGGCGTCACTTTGACAATGTCTCCGAACAGATCATTCACGATGCGGTAATTCTTTTTAATGATGTGGAACTTTTCTTCCAGTCCCTGAGCCCGGGCCTGAGGTCGTAAATTGCTGTACTGACCTCCGGGAATTTCATTTTCGTACACCTCTGCTGTGCCTGCCCGCAATTCTGTTTCGAAGGGATAATAATAAGTACGTACTCCTTCCCAATAGTCGGCAAATTGATTCAGCGAATCGAGGTTGATGTCGCGGCCACGGTCATGACCATGGAGCATTGCAACAACGGAATTGAAGTTGGGCTGGGAGGTCAGTCCCGACATTGAACTGATGGCCACGTCGATGATGTCGACACCAGCATCCACTGCCTTCAGATAAGTGGCCGCCTGAATTGACGAAGTATCATGAGTGTGTAAATGGATGGGTAATTCTACGGTCTCCTTTAGCCGGGAAATCAATTCTTCGGCTGCCAGTGGTTTCAGCAGGCCGGCCATATCTTTGATGGCCAACAGATGGGCTCCGGCATCTTCGATTCGTTTGGCCAGATCCAGGTAATATTGGAGCGAATATTTCTTGCGTTTGGGGTCCAGAATATCCCCGGTATAGCACATACAGACTTCTGCCAGCGCATCGGTTTCATCACGAACCGTTCGCAAACTTGGTAACATGGCCTCCAGCCAGTTCAGAGAATCAAAAATGCGAAAAACATCGATGCCATTTTCCCAGGCCTTGATCACAAATTTTTCGATCAGGTTGTTGGGGTAGGCGGAATAACCAACGGCATTCGACCCACGTAGTAACATCTGGAACAATACATTGGGCATGGTCTGCCGCAACTTTTGCAGGCGCTGCCAGGGATCTTCACGCAAGAAACGCATGGCCACATCAAAAGTAGCCCCTCCCCACATTTCGATGGAAAACAAGTCTCCACCGTGCCGTTTGGCATAACTCTCGGCAGACTCAAGCAGGTCCAGGGAACGCATGCGCGTCGCGAGCAAGCTCTGGTGGGCGTCGCGATACGTTGTGTCGGTGTACTGGATTCTCTTTTCGTCCTTAATCTTCTTTAAGAATGCATCGCGACCCAGCTGCTGCAACTGATTGCGCGTGCCTTCCGGATAGCTTTCCCGGCTGCTGTCCGGGATTTGTGGTTTCAAAAACGTCTTATGGGGATCGGCGCCTTTGATATCCGGATTGCCATTGACGATGACCTCGGCGAGGTATTTGAGCATCTTGGTGCCACGATCCCGCCATTTGGGCGGCTCGAGCAATTCCGGATGCTCATTAATGTAATTGACGGTCGCCTCCCCTTTGCGAAATGTTTCGTCTTTCAATAAATTGAGGAGAAATCCGATGTTGGTCTTCAGTCCCCGCACGCGGAATTCCCTCAGGGCACGGTGTAAACGGTCGGCCGCGTCGGGCAACGTGCGCCCACTGGAGGTCACTTTGACCAATAAACTATCAAAGAAAGGCGAAATAATTGCACCAGGATAGGCGCTTCCGGCATCCAGTCGAATGCCAAACCCTCCCGGTGACCGGTAAGCAATGATGCTGCCATAATCGGGTTTAAACTCATTGGATGGATCCTCGGTCGTAACCCGGCACTGGATGGCGTATCCCTCCTTATGGATGGATGCCTGATTATAGATGCCAATGAGCGGGTCATTCAACGCCAGTCCCTGGGCGATGAGGATCTGGGATCTCACCAGATCGATCCCGGTGATTTCTTCGGTAATCGTATGCTCGACCTGAATGCGGGGATTGACTTCGATAAAATAGACCTCCTGGTCCTGATCGACCAGAAATTCAACCGTTCCGGCGTTGTTGTAATTCACACCTTGACCGATCCGGATGGCATAGTCATATATCTTTTGCAGCGTGGCTGGCGTAATGGTGAGCGAAGGGGCAATTTCTACCACCTTTTGATAGCGTCGTTGCACCGAACAATCACGTTCAAACAGGTGCACCAAATTTCCGTGATGGTCACCGAGCAGCTGCACCTCAATATGTTTGGGGCTCTCGATAAATTTTTCGATGAATACGGTATCGTCGCCAAAGGCAGTCTGGGCTTCCCGTTTGGCGGTTTGCAGGGCCGATTCCAATTCCTCGGCCGAACGTACGATACGCATCCCCCGGCCTCCGCCACCGGCAGCTGCCTTTACGATCACAGGATATCCGATCTTTGCGGCAACCTCGCGCCCCTCCTCCGGATTCTCCAGCGATGATATTTTGCCTTCGATGATGGGCACCTGGACGCGCTGTGCCAGCTTTTTAGCCGCGATCTTATCGCCCACATTCTCCATCACCTCAGCGGCAGGCCCAACGAAGGTGATGCCTTCTTCCTGGCACCGTTTTACAAACTGCACATTTTCACTTAGGAATCCATACCCGGGATGGATGGCATCCGCCCGGCAGTTTTTCGCCACGCGAATGATTTCTTCAATGTCCAGGTAAGGTCGCAGCGGATCGTCATCTTTGCCTACCTGGTAGGCTTTATCAGCCTTGTATCGGTGTAGGGAGTAGCGGTCTTCGAACGTGTAGATGGATACCGTCTCTATGTTTAATTCTGAAGCAGCCCGTAAGATGCGAATGGCAATTTCTCCCCGGTTGGCTACCAGTAATCGTTTGAACGTCTTCTTCTCAGGTCCTTTAAATTTCACGGTTTCTGCGATTTTCAATTAATTATATTCGTCAACAGGTCCAGCGGGACCGATGTCCATACCGGATGATACCGGTAACTGGCACATCCTAACATTTCTCCGAGTCTCCCAAAATCAGATACTAATCCGTATCAGAAAGCATAAAGTTAAGAATCAATGGGTGCAATACATCGTATTCCAGCAAAAACCCATCGTGACCAAAATCGCTGTGGATAATCTCAAAACGGGCATTCGGGATCTGGCCGGCGATCTCTTCAAGGACGGTTGACGGAAACAATACATCGGTATCGATACCAATCACCAGTGTTTTTGCCCGGATACTCTGCAAGGCCCAATCAATGCTTTCCCTCCCTCGTCCAAGATGATGGCTATCCATCGTGCGGCTCAGTGACAAATAGGCCAGCGGGGTAAACCGATTGCTCAATTTCAATCCCTGGTAGCGCTGGTAAGTAGCCGCCCGGTGGTCCTGCAATACAGGGACGAGGTCAAGCTGCGTTTGTTCAAAGGTCAGGAAATTCCGGTAGGAGATCATACCGATCGACCGGGCCGCGATAAGGCCTTTCTCGCCGGCATTTGAACTTTCGTGCAGGTAAGTGGGGTCAGCCTGGATGGCTAAACGTTGTGCCTCATTGAAAGCTATCCCCCAGGGAGAGTGCCGGGCGTTGGTGGCAATGGCACAAAGGTGGCGGATCGCATCGGGTTCCTGCACGGCCCATTCGATTGCCTGTTGGCCTCCCATGGACCCACCAAGGATCATCTCGATTTGCCGGATACCCAGGTGATTCCGAAGCAGGCGCAATGCCCGAACCACATCCCCGATGGTAATCAGGGGAAAAGCCGATCCCCACCGGGTACCGGTTTCCGGATTAAGATGATCCGGCCCGGTCGAGCCGTAACAGGAGCCGGGAATGTTTGCACAAACAATGAAATAACGCTCCGGATCAAATAGCTTTCCTTTGCCCCAGAAGCCGCTCCACCAGTCCTGTGCATCCGAATTGGCCGTCAGTGCATGACAAACCCAGATCACATTATCGGCCGTCTCATTAAGCGTCCCGTAGGTGCAGTAAGCCAAACGAAGCTCAGGCAGGTATCCGCCACCCTCCAGTTCAAAATGTTCTTTCAAGTCAAAATACTGAATTGGCGCGGTGGTGCGAGTGATCCAGGAATTCCTTCCCTGGGTGGTGGTAACTCCGTTTGCCGACATATTTTTCTCCATCTACCGTTTATTAGGAATCCTTAGCTCCAAAAAAAGCTAAGGATTCCCCTTGTCTGTTAATAATTATACCGTTGTGGCATGGGACCTGACTTTATCAAATGCTTGTTCCAGGTCCGCCTTGATATCATCGATGTGTTCGATACCTGCTGAGATACGCAGTAAATTAGGCAAGACCCCGGATGCCAGTTGCTCGGCATCACTCAGTTGCTGATGAGTGGTTGCCGATGGTTGAATGATCAGTGTTTTGGCATCCCCGACGTTGGCCAGGTGACTGACCAATTTCAGGCTGTCCACAAATTTGACGGCATTTTCTTTGCTCCCCTGAATGGTAAAGGAAAGTACGCCTCCGAAGCCATGTTTCAGGTATTTGGAGGCATGGCTATGGTGCGGACTGGATTTCAAGCCCGGGTAATAAACCTGGTCGACCAGCGGATGGTTTTCCAGCCATTCTGCCAGGGCCAGGGCGTTATCAACGGTTCGCTGAACCCGCAGCGATAACGTCTCAATTCCTTGCAGCAATAAGAAAGCATTGAATGGACTCAGGGCGGGGCCAAAATCACGTAAGCCTTCCACCCGGGCACGGATGATAAACGCAATGTTGCCAAATGGCCCATCCGTTCCGAATACTTCCCAGAAATTCAATCCGTGATAGCCTTCGGAAGGCTCGGTAAATTGTGGATATTTTCCATTGCCCCAGTTGTAATTACCACCATCCACAATGACTCCGCCGATTGATGTACCATGACCGCCAATCCATTTCGTGGCCGATGAAACCACGACATTGGCTCCCCAATCCAGGGGACGGCACAGGTAACCGGCAGCTCCAAAGGTATTATCCACGATCACCGGGATGTCATGTTGTTTTGCCACCGCACTGATGCCTTCAAAGTCGGGTACATTAAAACTGGGATTCCCAATGGTCTCGAAGTAAATGGCTTTGGTGTTTTTATCGATCAGACGCTCGTAATCCGAAGGCTTTTCACCGGCAGTAAACCGGGCTTCAATGCCCAGGCGCTTGAAGGCGACTTTAAACTGATTGTACGTGCCCCCGTATAAATTGGAAGAACTCACAAAATTATCACCCGCCTGAAGGATGTTATTCAGTGCTAAAAACTGGGCGGCCTGGCCGGACGCAGTAGCAAGGGCCGCTACCCCACCCTCCAGCGCAGCGATGCGTTTTTCAAACACATCCGTCGTCGGGTTCATGATCCGGGTATAGATATTCCCAAATTGCTTCAATGCAAAGAGGTTGGCTCCGTGTTCGGAATTTTCAAAGGTGTAGGAAGATGTTTGATAAATAGGCACCGCACGGGAATGCGTCGTCTGTTCGGCTTCCTCATAGCCCGCGTGCAATTGCAGGGTCTCAAAGTGAAGGGATTGTGACATGTTTTTAGATTTAAATGATATGATTAAAGTTAATTGATTGACCTAGTCACGCCTCCCGGGTCATAACTCGCACGACTGGAAATGTGGCCGAGCCGACCCCGGAGGTTCAGCGCATCATGCAACAACACAGGAACATTCCGGAGAAGTCCAGGCGGTCATGGATAATCGTGTTTAATGGAATTTGGCGGAGTAAACTTGCCATGAATGATTGTTTTATATGCCCAAAAATTTTGGCGGGATGTAGCACCTTGGATGTTCCAGGTTGCTAGGGTTTCACGGAGCCCGATCTCTCCACCCTTCGTTATAAACCCAATCTCAATAAAAGATCAGTGGTGCAATAATACAATGCATTTCAGGGTCACGCAACAATTAGGGACAAAAATTACAAATAATTTAACGATTAACGACAATCATTGCCATACAGTTAATTAATTTACCTTAGTAATAACGGAATGGCCCTATTTTCAAAGCACGTTTCATTTCCGGGGTCAGACTGTTCCATTCAAAAAGCACGAATCCGTCCAGTCGTTCCGCACTAATGATGTCGATTTGCTGAAGGAGGGTCAGGGCATCGTATTGCAGGTAAGGACCCAGCCCCAACAGGGTTAACGTACCTGGTTGTGCTTGCGACTTCAGGTACCTGGCATCCGTACGGACAGTGGCTGTATCGGAAGTGTAACTCATAGGAAATAGCGCCTGAACCCACCCGCTTTCATTCCAATACGGCCAGTCCTGTTTCTTACTAACCAAAGAACTTTCGCGGTCCGGAAATACGTCCACCCCAATGCGGATTTGCGGAAATGCCTCATGAAGATGGCGTACCATCCGGTTGATTTGCTGGATGCGGTAATTATTCCAATTAGCCCACATTGTCGAATCCGACGGTGTCACCAGGGAGGGATCGACGCCAAATTCTTTTTTAAATAAACCGGTACAACGATCGCAATAACAAAAGTCCTGTTCCCAGGGTATGCTGACCGGATACCGGATGTAATCAAGCTGGATGGCATCGATGCCGTATTTCTCAAACATATGACGATAGACCTCGATCCAGAAATCGTCAACAGCCTGCTCAGAAGGACAGAAAAAATGATAGCCCGGCTCCATATCGGAATAGTGATGGCCAGTGCGCGATGTAGCCAACCAGTCCGGTTTATTTTGCGCCAGGGGACTGTTATTTTTCCCAACATAATAAACCCATACCCAGGGCACCACACTGATCGGATATTCTTTGGTCAATTCCATCAGGTATCCCAATGGATCCCAACCCGTAAAACGGGGATCCTGGGGCAAGTCAGGATCGGCGTCGGGATAAATGGCATATCCATTAAAAATTACCTGGGGAAAAACAACCTGAATTCCCAAACCAACCATATGGATGACTGATTGACGCATAGAGGCTGAATCAAGATCCCGGATGTCCCACCAGACTCCATGAATACCGAAATACGGCAAAGCGCCTGAATACTGGTAATCCAGGGCAAGATGTAAGGATGAATCCAGCAAAATGACATCGCGGGTAGTTTGATACTGTCTTAACAGGCGATTTGATTCATCACGCTTAACATCGTCAGGCTGACCATAAGGATGATCCAATAAAAAGTGAACATATCGTTCACGCGAAGCAGGCCCCGTTTCCCCATAGACCGAATCCTGATCATATCGGATGGCCATACCTGGATGTACCTCCCGGGCTATCCAGTTTGCTGCTTCTCCGTGTCCGGATAAAACCCAACCATCCTCCGGAATGGCGGAGTTATTTCCTCCCACCCGGAGCACAATCCCTTGTTGAACTACCGCCTCCGTTCCCCATTGATTCGTACCGGTAGAATCACCAAAGGCCGGGGTATAAACAATCATCGATCCGGCAGAGCGCCCGCCGGGATATTCCTGATCGCGGGGATTGACACCATCAAGGAAGTGGCTGGTGGTCGGTAAATGATCATCAGCGGAGGTACATGCAAAAAGCCCGACAAGGGATATTAAAAGCAGGTAAATGCCCAGGTGATTCTTCGGATCCATGGGTTAAAGATAATTGCTTAATAGCGGAATGTGCCGGTCAGATAATTTAAACTGGCGATCATGTTAATTTGACCAGTTTATTAACAGGCATTTTTTTACCACCAGATAAGGAAAAACATCAGGAATAACCGATCCCAGATGGATCGTAGGCGGCCCGGTGATTTTTCCGGAATAATCAATTCACACTGGTTTTCATTAAGTAATTTCTCAAACTGAAAATTTTTAGAATTTTCTACGACTACATAATTTTTCTGTAAATCGGTAAATAATTCCAGCATGCAATTGTTTACGACCTCGATGGAAACACCCGTTTCAATTGGATAAATTAATTCATATTTTATGCTATGTCCATGATCCAATGGAATTTCTTCCATTTTCACCGGCAATACCGGGCGCTCTGCCTGGAAAAAATGCAAATGATCCAGGACATAACTTCGCAAATAATTTTGGGTAGCTTCATCAGAAACCAGGTTACCTTCCTGAATCTGGTAATACAATCTTGCAGCCTCATTTATGGTCCAGGGCAATTCAATGTCGACCGTCAGTCGATCTTCATCCAACCGGATTAACGTGTGTGTTTCGGCTGGATTATGACCCAAGACCGTGGTAACAATTAATACTTCCCAAGCCGTTACCAGGATAAATAATCCGGTTTTCATTTTAACGCAATTTGAAGTCATTGGAAGGAGTGCCGACCAGACAGCGCCCGATGTAAGGGTACGTGTCGGTAATCAGATAATAATACGTCCCATCCGGGTACTCAGGAGTTACCCCGGTGCGCCCATTGCATTCATCCAGATCACCCAATCCTTCCACAAACTCATAATCCGCGGTGTAAATGCCGGAGTAACTGCCACAAGGTGCCGAGTTTCCGTCTCCGGGCCGGTCACCGGATTTTAGACGATAGCTGGGCCGGAGTTCTGTTAGGCCACTCTGGTTATTGCTTGCGCTCGTAAATCCATATTTGTAATAGACCGGAAACCCGTCAGCGGCATATCCCACTAATATCATTTTTTGACCGGTGGCATTAAGACCTTGCAGATAAAGGACCGGAGCGCCGTGATAATGGTACTTACCGGTGGGTTGGACATGCGCGTTGTTGCAATCCAAACCCAGATTGACTGACATGGCATCCAGGTTCCAGGCCCAATTGACGCGGTTAAAATTGATGGGCCGCGTATGGGGCCAGGGTTCCGCGGCTTCCGGATCCATCTGGATGCCATTGAGCATGACCCCAAACGTGTATCGTGGACCGGATGCAGGATCAAACAACCAGGTTAAGTGACCGGACTTCGCAGGGGTGGTGGTGACCTGGTAAACGGTTTGCTGAGGCTTAATGGCATTGGGATTCAATGCGCCAGGCTGATTACCGAAAAGCCCGACCAGGTGGGCAGGAATTCCGTTGGAAGTAATGATCCGGTTCTGGCCCGAGATGGAGATCGAAACTTGATTTTCCCAACCTAATGTTTCCCTGCAAGGTCCTCGCGAGTCATCCAGAGTCATCACATCCGTACATTCGGCGGATGATGTGGTTGGTGTAAAATTATTCTGAACCAGCTCACTCAGTTTCTCTTTTGTGCAAGCCTGCAGAACCAGAATACTCCAAAACAAAATGATCAATCCGGACATTTTCATGGTATTTATTTTATGCGCCACTCACCTGTCAATTTTAGTATTTTATTTAAATGCAAAAGCGGTAATCGCCAAATGAAAAAGACGCGATGAGAAAAATGTTGATTGTTTAATTAGTCGACAAGCAGCACCTTCTCCCCTCGCGTCTTAATCACTTTTTTTACA
>JAGQXC010000481.1 GCA_020436785.1 Saprospiraceae bacterium
CTGAGGTTCAATGTTTTTGCGATGGTCTCCATCAGTTTTGGATCGGCCATCGTCGGTGCGGCCTTCAGTCCCATCAACCCATTTTCGGTCGTCATCGCCCAGGACCTGGCTCAACTGCCCTACCTGTCTGGTTTCGGATATCGCACCTTATTTACCGTGGCGGCCTTCATTTTGTGGACCTGGATGGTGATCCGCTATGCCTCCCGCAACAAACTTCCGGTTCCGGATGAATCTGAGTTAACCATGCCACGACCGGGGTTAGGTGGTAAGACACTGGTTATCCTGTTCCTGATCCCCCTGGCATTTCTTTTACTCGTCGTTGGATTATTGAAGCTTGGCTGGGGTTTTGAACAATTGTCGGCGGAATTTTTTGTCGTTGGGATACTTGCCGGATTAATCGGCGGACTGGGGATCAATGGTACCAGCGAAGCCTACATTCAGGGATTTAAAGATATGACCTTCGCCTGCATGGTCATTGGGATGGCCAACGGCATTTCCCTGGTGTTGAAAGATGGAATGATCATCGATTCCATCGTCTATGGATTGTTTACCCCGTTGCAATACCTGCCCCCGGATCTGTCGGCGACCGGCATGATGTTCGCCCAGGCGGCCCTGCATTTTCCGGTTCCCAGCTACTCCGGTCAAGCCATCCTTACCATGCCCATCCTGGTTCCATTGTCCGATCTGCTGCACATTTCCCGGCAGGTCTGTGTACTGGCCTATCAATACGGTGCCGTGATGATGGATATGATTCTGCCGACCAATGGTACCCTGATGGCCATCATCGCCATTGCCGGAATTTCCTATGACAAGTGGTTTGCCTTTATTGCCCGGAAAACATTCATCATTTTGTTGCTGGCTGTCGTCGCCATCCTGATTGCCCGGCATACTGGCTTTTAACCAAGAACAAAACCGTGTCCTACAAGGCCAGTGGCGTATAGTTCAGATCCATCTTATCCAGTAACTCCTGAAACCGTGGCTCATTCTGCAGCAGATCGAAGATCGGGTCCGTGGCAATGGAATACATGTTGGCATCGTGTTCGCGGAATGCCTGCTCCAACCAGGTCAGTGCCTTGTCTACCTGCCCTGCGCGGGTGTATAACGTAGCAATCTGATAGGCCGGGATAAATTGATTCTCTGACCGGTCGACATACAGTTCGGCCAGTTGATTCAGGGCATCATGGTACCCCTTTTGGCGAAAGGCTTCATTGATGACCGAGATGGCCAAACTGTCCTTTCGGGCCTGGAAATAGCGGGTCCAGATTTCGATGGCTTCCGGAAATTGTTGGGTGAGATGATAGGACGTCCGCAATGCGGATATAGCCACCGGGTCATTAGGGGTGCGCTCCAGGGTTTGCGTTAACACCTCAATGACTTTATCATACCGCCGGGAAAAATTCAACACCATCCCATCCAAAGCATGGAATAAAGGGTTGAAAGGGTCAAGCTCCAAAGCCCGGTCTATCTGCCGGTTGGCTTCTTCGTAACGATGCCGGATGCACAAAAACAATCCATAGTAGGCATGGGCTTCTCCATAATTCGGATTCAATTTCAGCGCTTTTACGAAAGCTTGCTCAGCGGCATCCCAATCCCACCACCACCAGGCCAAAGAGGCGGCTTTCCAGAATTGTACCTCGGGTAAGTCACCGCCCATCTCCTCCGCTTCGGTGATGTTTCGCAAGAGGATGGAAGCCACTTCGGAAAATGAAACGTAACCTTGCTGCAACCGCCCACCCCAGACTGCCGCGATACCCGCATAAGCTGGCGCAAAGTTCGGATCAATCTGTTTAGCCAGTTCAAAATATTGAAGAGACGTTTCAAGATCTTCCCGCGTCAATGCATACCAGTATTGCTGCCCTCTTAAATAGGCTTTATAGGCGTCAGGATTTACTCCGGGTTCATTACGCCGGACCAATACCTCCTTTGGCGGGCGATTTCCGGTCCCCTGGAAAACCTCCCTGGTGATTTCGCCATATAATTTTTCGATATCCCGGAAGTCGGAGAGGTAGGTCGCTTTCCAGACCTGGTGGCCGGTTATTCCATCGATCAAACGGAGGCTCAATCCCAGCGTATCATCATTACGGATGACCGAGCCGGTCAACAAACCGTCAACATTTAATTCGTCAGCAATTTGCGGGTAACCTTCATCGGTACCGCGATAGCGCAATACCGATGTGCGCCCGGTAACTTCCAATCCGGACTGTTGCAAACGGGATAAAAGATCGTCATGGACACCGTCAATAATGGCCTGGTACTCCCCTCCGGATGACCCGTAATCAAACGGCAGTAGTGCCAACTGCTGGTAAGCCGGGTTATTAAACCATTGGCGATAACTCCAGAATCCTCCCAATAGAATGAATAACAATATACTAAATAGTATTAATTTAATTAATTTGTTTTTATCCGGTTGATGCAATTTACCCTGCAGGTCTTTTCTTTCAGGAAACAACACGTCTGGCATGCGTAACGCGTAGACCTCCCGTCGCTGACCATCATTTTTAAAATGAAAGGACCCTAGGTGACCAAACCCAAGATCATCCTGGTTTTTAATCTCTTCCATGACCTTGCCGGAGAATAAAACCGCTCCGGCTACCCCCAGTGATTCGATGCGCGAGGCCAGATTAACGCTGTCTCCAATGATGTCATCATCCGTGATCATTACGTCGCCGGTGTGAATGCCAATTCGCACGGGGATCTTCGCCTGCCGGAATTGAGATTGCATCTCATGGGCACATTTAACGGCCTCCACCGTACTGTCAAACGTGCTAAGGGTACCATCGCCGTAATACTGAATGATGCGGCCGTGGTATTTAGCGGTCAAAGGTTCAAAGATGGCCCGGTGGCGATTACGGATGGCTAGGGCCGTTGCCTCACTTTGTTGCATCAAAGCCGTGTAACCCGCAATGTCGGTGAAAACGATGGCGACCAGTTTTCGTACTGCCATATTCTGACCTGTGCTTGATTGGAATAGAATTTAAGCTTTATTTATCACTTTCGCCTCAAATGGGTCAATCCTGTACCCACAAATCGCCTTGGTCAGACGTTGTTTTAGCGGCCGTTCACAAATTCCTTCAAGCTTGGAGACATTAACAAAAAGCGTTTAAATTTGCCGGGACCTTAACCCTGACCGCCTTCCACCTAATCGCTGTCATGAAGAGAAACACCCTGTATCCTCTGTTATGCCTGCTGTTCCTTGGCTTTGGGATCAATTTGTCTGCGCAAGCCGATATGCGTTCTTCCGGTCCAACTTCGGGCACCAGGCTGTTAGAATTCAATGATCAGCATAAGGGGTTTTTTTTAGAATTTGGTTATTTGGCCGGGCATTCTCAGCACGCAGCCTCCTACACGACCAAATTATTTGGAGTGGTCAAACATTATCCCGGGTTTCGTGCCATTACCCTTGAAGTCAGTCCGGGTTGGGGTATTAGTAAACAAGTGGTATTCATGGGCAATTTGAAAGCATCCCCGGGCAATGCCACCTTTTCACCCTATCGTTCGCTCTACACCGGGTTTGCCCTGGCCTTCTATCCCCTCAAACGGATTGAGTGGAGTCTTGAAGCCGGTAGTGGTTTTTACCAATCCTCTGTTGGCAAGTCCCAGGTAGCAGGTAAGGGTTGGCTCCTTGATCTGGCCTCCAGCATCGAATTCAGTCATCATGTGGCGCTTAAGGCGATGCTTCTATCCGGTAAACTGAGCACCGATGAAATGTATGAATTTCCTTTCCGCAGCCACGAATTAAATCTCAGCCTGGGCGTCTTCTGGTACTTATATTGATTTGACTGCACTTCTCAGACCATTCTGACCGGGATTTACTCTGGATTCCTTAGCTTACTACCATGGAATCAGCAACATCAACTTCCACCCCCCATCTCGAACGCAAACTGGGACCCGTCATGCTGTGGGGACTTGGCGTCGGCTATGTCATCTCCGGCATGTACTTCGGATGGAACCTCGGCCTGGAACAGGGGGGAACCCTGGGCCTGGCCATCGCCACCGGGTTTGTCATCATTATGTACCTGACCTTTACCTTTAGTTACACGGAAATGGCCTGTGCCATACCCAAAGCGGGAGGCGCGTTTGATTACGCCCATCAGGCGCTGGGCAAACAGGGCGCTTTCTTTACCGGCATGGCCCAAAACATCGAATTTATTTTTGCCCCACCGGCCATTGCCTTTGCCATCGGGGCCTACCTGCACCTCTTTCTTCCCGCCGTATCCATTCTGACCATTGCCATTTGTGCTTACCTGGTATTCACTGCCCTGAACATCTATGGCATTCAGGCCGCCGCCACCTTTGAATTGTTTATCACCATCCTGGCCGTTCTTGGTTTGGTCCTTTTCTTTCTCGCCACCGGGCCCTCCGTATCGATGAATAACCTCAGGATCAATGCATTGCCTCATGGCTGGACCGGCGTATTTGCTGCCATTCCTTTCGCCATATGGTTTTTCCTGGCCATCGAGGGGGTCGCCAATGTAGCGGAAGAGACCATCCACCCGCAACGCAATATCCTACGCGGTTTCGGGACAGCTTTGATCACCCTTATCGTCCTCTGCGTGCTGACTTTTGCCTTTTCGGTCGGCGTCAATGGCTGGGAGACCGTGGTCTATGATCCTGCCACCGGCCAGGCATCCGATTCGCCCCTTCCACTGGCTCTGGGGCACCTGATGGGTCCTAATCATTGGCAATACCAGGTCATCAGCTTCATTGGCATTTCCGGTCTGGTCGCTTCTTTCCATGGCATCATCCTGGCTGCCGGAAGGGCTACCTACGAATTTGGCCGGATGGGCTTTGCTCCCGCTATTTTCGGAAAGATCCATCCGCGCTTTAAGACCCCGGCCAATGCGTTGATCATCAACTCCGCCATCGGAATCGTCGCATTATTTACCGGTAAAACGGCTGAAATCATTACCATTGCCTGCTTCGGCGCCCTGACGCTTTATGTCCTTTCGATGATTTCGGTAATACGACTTCGGAAGTTACATCCTGACCTGGAGCGCCCGTTTCGGGTACCCTTTTATCCGGCTTCCCCCATCATCGCCCTGACGATTAGTCTAATTGCCCTGGTTTCCATCACCATCTATAACCACTGGCTGGCGTTAATCTATTTGGGCATTTTGCTGATCGCGTACATTTGGTTTACCTTCAGTTACAAAGCGAACAACGATGAAAAATAAAGGCATGCTCTCCATCGATGAGTTGAAAGAACTGGTGGCCCACGGTGACATCGAGACCGTAATTGTAGCCTTCACCGATCATTATGGCCGGTTGATGGGCAAGCGCTTTGATGCAGAATTTTTTGTGGAAAATGCCCTTGAAGCAGGCACGCACGCCTGTGATTACCTGTTGACCACCGATATGGAAATGGAACCGGTACCCGGTTATTCATTTGCCAATTGGGAACTTGGATACGGCGATTTTCACCTCGTACCTGAATTGGCAACCCTGCGGATCGCTGATTGGCTGGAGGGAACTGCCCTGGTGCTTTGCCAGGTTGCCTCCGAAAAGACACACCATCTGGTCGCCGAAGCGCCCCGTTCGATCCTGGTCCAGCAGATACGCCAGGCCGCCGAAGCCGGTTTTGCCGTGATGGCTGCTTCCGAACTGGAATATTATCTTTTTGAAAACGACTACCGCAGCGCCGCCGAAGCCCAATTTCAGAATCTCACTCCTGCCGGTTACTACCTGGAAGACTACCACATCATGCAAGGATCCCGGATTGAAGCCTACACCGGAGCAGCCCGCCGGCATTTAAAAAATTCCGGGGTACCCGTTGAAAACTCCAAAGGGGAATGGGGGCTTGGTCAGCATGAATTGAATGTGCGTTATGCCGAAATGCTCGAGATGGCTGACCGGCATGTGGTCTACAAACAATGCCTGAAGGAACTGGCCGATCAGATGGGGCTTTCCGTCACCTTCATGGCTAAATTTCACCAGGACCGCGCCGGTTCCAGTTGCCACCTTCACATCAGCTTGTGGCAGAACGGCAAGAATGCATTTATCGGCGAAAATACCTTTGGCCCGGTTCAGGCTTCCGAATTATTCGGCTGGTTCCTGGGTGGCTGGATCCACTTCGCACCCGATGTCATGGTCTTTTACGCCCCAACGGTGAATTCCTACAAACGCTATGTCGATGCATCCTGGGCTCCCACCCGGCTGGCCTGGAGTCATGACAACCGCACCGCCGGATTTCGTGTCGTAGGGCAAGGATCAGGGCTCCGCATTGAGTGCCGCATTCCCGGCGCCGATTGCAACCCTTATCTGGCCTTCGCCGCCGCACTGGCCAGCGGCTTGCAGGGCATTCAGGAAAAGATTGAACCACCGGATTGTTTTACCGGCGATGTCTATGCGGCCAAGGACCTTCCTGGGGTACCCGCCAGCTTAAACGAAGCGCTGCGACATTTTAAGGCTAGTCCATTCACCCGGTCGGCATTCGGGGATGCCGTAGTCGATCATTATGCCCACTTTTACCAGACCGAAATTGATGCGTACTCCAAAGCCGTCACCGACTGGGAACGAAAACGTTATTTTGAACGGATCTGATGATGAATGGTAGACATCAGAAATTAGACACAAGAGATTAGAGGGATAATCTAATGTCTGGTGCCTAACATCTAAATTCCATCATCTAAATTCCAACGGCACCACCACTTTCACGCTGATGTTGCGTCCGATGTTATAAATCCCCATCCTTCCGGTTGCATTGTTGACGGCCTCGTATTTCAGCCTGCTCAGGTGACTCTGATAGGCAACGTCCGTCAGGTTATTCGCACTGACCAGCAACGAAAACAACGTGCGATCGTTGGCCATAATATCCGCACCAAAACCTACATTGAGCAGAGCATATCCGGGCGTCGGCGTTTCCGTTCCATAGGCGGAATAAACCTTATCCTGACGAAAATATTGATCTACACCGATCATCAGGAAGGCATTCGTAATCCCCTTTCCGAGGTTTTTAACGTTAGCCTTCAATTCGGAAGTTAGCTTGGGCGCCGGAGTAAATGGCAGGTACCGCGTGGAGTCCGGCTGATCCGTTTGGACTGCCCGTACCCAGGAGAAAGCATTTTCAAAATGCAACCAGTCTACCGGGGCCGGATGAATATCCACGCTGATTTCCCCGCCATACAAATGGGCATCACCGGACGTATATTTATAGGTTTGATAACCTTCGGTGAGGCTATCTCCACCAAGTGCACCGTTCAGTTTTTCCAGGAAGATGTAATTGTTCAGGTGATTGTAGAACAGATCGACCTCGGCCGTGATGTATTTTGAATTCATCCCCAGGGCATAGTCCCACTGGATGCTACTTTCGGCCTTCAGGGTTGGCACCCCGATGATGTAATTGACTGTGCCTTCGTGTACCCCGTTGGCGGATAATTCGGCAATATTTGGGGCCCGGAAACCTTTGGACAAATTTAACTTGGTGAAGACTTCCTCGTTGATTTGAAAGGTTGCCCCTAGACTGCCTGACAAGCCGCCAAAACGGCTGTTAAACGAAGCAAACTGCTCCTCGGAATTTCCATCCGGATGGTCGGTTCGTTCTCCAAAGACATTCAGGTAGAGGGCATCCCCGATTTCACTGCGGGTATCGTACCGCAACCCGCCGCTGATGTCCAGTTTGTCAAACGTCTTGCGAGCGAGGGTGAATATTCCAAAGTCAAAAAGATGGTAGTCAGGAATCAGGAATTCCACCCCCTTATTTTGCGACAACTGGTACATCCCGTTGACCCCTGCAGAGATGTTCCACTTGTTAAATTCCGGGAAATTATAACGAACGTCGTAATTGACCGTATTTAACAGAAAATACAATTCATAGTCATCAGGTGCCAGGACGTCGGCAAATTCTTGCCGTTGATTTTGTTGCCATCCCAGTATGGTCTTCAGGCTTCCGTTTCCCAGTACGAAACTGCTGTTGGAGACGAGTTTATAATGATGGATGTTTTGATAGGGGACTTCAGGCGTATAGGATTTGAAATCGTTGCTGGTCGCTATGGATTCGCCTTCCTGGCCATTGACATCGACCGGCTTGATAAATTTTCCGGTAATGCTGTCCCTTTCTCCCTCTACGATCCCGGGTGTCATGTCGTATATGCTGAAATGGAGGTTGGAATATCCCCATGATTTGATCATTCCCAGGATACCGCTCAGGGTGTTTTCCCGGAACCCTGAATTAAATACGTAGCCGTCGTATTTATTTTGGTAGGCATGGGCCATTTTACCACTATACCGCACATCCCAAATGTAATCATTGAGGTTACCGGCCAGATTGGCAGAGCCCCCGATTAATCCCGCATTGGTCTGGTAATTGGCCAGTACGCCTCCCTGGATCTTGCCCTTGGGAAGGGTTGGCGACGGCAAAAAATTAATCACGCCTGCCATAGCGTCCGAGCCAAAAGCCAAACTCGCTGGTCCCTTCAGAATTTCTACCCGGTTGACACCGTATTCATCAATCTCAATACCGTGCTCATCACCCCATTGCTGTCCTTCCTGGCGAATACCGTCATTAACCACCACCACGCGGTTGTAACCAAGTCCACGGATGACCGGCTTTGAAATACCGGGGCCGGTGGTGACCTGGTCGATACCCGGTTGGGTGGCCAGTGCATCGATGATATTCGTCGCATTCACCTGCTTCAGTTGTGCCGGCGAGATGGTGGTAATCGGTGTCGGGGTGCGCTTTTTTTCAGCCGACTTGGACAATCCGGTGACAACTACCTCATTTAATTCCATCACCGCTTCCTCCAGCATAAAGTCTTTGGTGGTGGTTACCGAAAGATCAATGGTTTCGGCGATCAGTTTGTATCCGATATAACTCACCTGGATGAGCGCCTTGGTGGCCGGCAGGTTCTCGATGATGTAAGAACCATCGATGTCCGTGGTGGTACCTTTTTTCAAATCCGGAAAATAAATCTGCACGCCAGGCAAACCTTCACCGGATTTTTGATCAGTTACTTTTCCCTGCAAAGTCACTCCGGCCAACAACGCCGGAACGTAAGCCAGAGAAAATGCCATACAGAGAATGGGAATAATCTTCATTATATATTTGAATTAAGAGGTCATGAATGTTATTGATTCCAGGGCAACCGCTTATAGGGTTACCTCAAATGAAGGAAACTCAACAACAAACGGGTGGACCTCTTAATCCGACCGGAAGGTAGTCTGTGCCTGCTTTAAAGATTTGGTCATTCGCAGTGATCTGTGGATTGAAGTAGGTAATCTTTACACTGCAAATTTCCCAGGTTGGCTTAACCAATGGTGCCGGAACAAAATCACAGATGGAACAATGATGCTCCGTGCCTTCAACGTGAATGTAATTGTGCTCGGTACAATGGGTATCGTTGCGATGCTCGAACGTATGAATCGCTTCCGCCGCTGTTGGATACATGAATACCAACAGCAAAAAGAAAGAGCTGAATTTCCGCAACCAAGGCGCCATACTCCAAATGTAAAAAATAAATGGATAAAATGTTTCATGCAGGAACCTTCTCCAAGCTCCGTGGATTGGCTGTGAATTCTTTACGTGCTGCGAATTCTTTATCCGTTGTCCTTTTTCCTTAGACCCCGCATCTCGCACCCCATACCTCGTATCCAGTATCCCTTGTTAATTTGTTTATATGTGGATTTGTTAATGAGAATAGCCGTAATGAGTCTTTTTCCTTCGACCTCGTACCCCATACCTCACACCCAGTATCCAATACCTGATCCCCCGCCGAGACCTAAATGTTAACTGGTGAAGGGAATGGTGCCCGGTTACATCCTACTGGAAAATCAAATACAGTACATTGCCCAAAATCCTCTCCATTCACCGGAATGCTCAGAGCCATCAGGGTAAAGATCCTTCACGGACGGTCCGCTACACGGACCTATTCAGGATGACACAATGACCAGCAATGGGCTGAATACCTTTGACCCCATACCTCGCACCCCACACCCCATAACCAATTTTGGGGGGACGGCTCATTATCCTTTCACCTTTGACCCCATACCCCATACCCCGCACCTGTTAATTTGTTGAAGTGTGGATGTGTTAATGAAAATAGCCGGGATGAGTCTTTTTCCTTCAACCTCGTACCCCATGCCTCGTACCCCATTACCCCGTACCCCGTACTCCCTACCGCGAAATGTCCAATCTTGATAGAGGGGTTCTTTTCCTTTTCCTTTCTCCATTGTCCTTTAACCCAAAATTTAATCTCCCACTTCTGATCCATCTTTTAAATTTGTGCACAGCCAGAACCAGCAAAGCCATTTTGAAATGATGAGATTGGAAAACAAAGTCGCCCTCATCACCGGTGCCGCCAGCGGCATCGGGAAAGCATCTGCTTTATTGTTTGCTCAGGAGGGCGCCCAGGTCGTGATCGCCGACGTCGACAAGC
>JAGQXC010000482.1 GCA_020436785.1 Saprospiraceae bacterium
ACCCCTCTCATCACCCGGATTTTACAGCCATTCCAGTGGCGTATGCTTCGCGTGAAGGCATGTACCTGCGCCGGGAGACCCTGGATGCATTTATCCGGATGTACGATTCCGCAATGACCGATGGGATCCATTTACGTATCATTTCAGCTACCCGCAATTTCGATACCCAAAAACAAATCTGGGAAGCCAAATGGACCGGTGACCGCCTGGTAGAAGATGGCCGGAATCTAGCCCAAACGACCCCAGATCCGGTCGAACGGGCCCTGGCGATTCTCCGGTACTCCAGCATGCCTGGTACCTCGCGGCATCATTGGGGTAGTGATATGGATCTCAACAACCTGACCAATGAATATTTTGCGGCCGGAGAAGGCCTAAAGATTTATACCTGGCTGGAAAATCATGCCTCCTCCTTTGGTTTCTGCCAGCCCTATACCGCTCAGGATTCGCTTCGACCCACCGGTTATCAGGAAGAAAAATGGCACTGGTCGTATTTACCCGTGGCTCAGCCACTAACCCGTCAGGCCCAGTTTCATTTGACCGATGCCATGATCAATGGATTTCTGGGTGCGGAAACTGCCGATTCCATCCAGGTCGTAAAAAAGTATGTGCTGGGGATCAACCCTGATTGTAAAGTGCTACCAGAATAACTTGTAACTGATGATCGGTATCAGGCCTAATTGATATTGGAGATCAATTCGATCGAAATAGAAATCGTAATAGTGGAATGCTTCATTTTGCGCATTGGTCAGATTCTGAATGTCCAGCGAAAGCAAACTACTGATGCGTGCCGTATTCCTCCGCCAATAAACCCGTAGATCGGTTTTAAAGTAGGATCCTAATTGATTCCGGTAGCCCTGACTGAAATCGTAAACCGTACGGTGGAACGCGCGGGAATTCACCTGGTCAATGTCCGGTTCCCTTAACCCTCCGCTTTGCTGTAGGTGCAGATTAACTCCGACATTGTGATTTTTCTTTTTGCCTTCCCATTTCCATTCTTTGCCAACCGTTGCGTGAGCGACGTATCCCTGATCAAACCGCCCCGGTACATAATTGCCGGCTGCATTACGGTATTTGGTTTCAAAGATGCTGGCATTGACCAGATAATACCAGTTTTTCTGCAGAAACTGCTGGATGGCCAATTCGATGCCATTGATGTTCGCTTGTGAGGAAGCCAGGTAGGTGCCATACGGTATGTCCTCGAACCAGTTCAGTGAGGATTGTTCGCCAGGTGTCCCGGCCAGGGTCAGTAAGTGATCCAACGATTGGTGATAGGCATTCACCTGGAGGTAGCGATCCTGTTTCCAGGAATATTGATACGAAATTTCATAGTGCCAGCTATCGGCAGGAGCGGGATGCTGGGTGTGGAATAAATAGACCACCGGGTTATGCAATTGAGTCTGCCGTTGTAATGATGCACCTATTTGATGATGGGATCCGGGACGATAGGCAACCTCTATGCGCGGCTCCGGCCGGATGTCCTGATCTGAAATCAAAGGAGTCCGTAATCCGGCTTGTAACTCCCACTTGTCTTTCTGAAATTGATAGTTCGCATAGGGAGATATCATCCAGATGGAAGCATCGGTCAGGTCGGCATTCAGCGCGAATCCCTGAAAATTCTGTTGATTCGATTGAATACCAATCTTCAGGGAATGCACTTCGGAGGCCTGCCAGGACCATTCGGAGATCAGGCTCAGTTTGGATTGCTGTAGGGCATCCTTGGCAAAATTGATGGAAAAAATATCCCCTTGTACCTGATTGGCATCACGCCTTGCATCCACCACGGAATAGGTAAGTCCCATCCGCAACAGGGAGCGGTTGCCGATCAATTGTTGCCATTGGAACCCGCCAATGCCGACGGTATTGGTATAATCGATCCGGTATAAGTCTTTGAACGTTTCGATGGTATCTTTATCGGTGCCGTCAAATAAATTGGTGCTATTACCCCACATCCCGAAGATCTTCAGATGACCGCGAGGCAGTTGTACATAGGTGTGTAAACTGGCATCCTGAAAGGAGATGACCTCATCTCCAAAATTGATGCCAAGGGCCGAGAGTAATCCCAACGTACTGTAGCGATAATTTGCCAGAAACGATACCCGGTCACGGACGACAGGGCCCTCCGCAGCCAGGTCCAGTCCCAGCAATCCCGCCTGTATGGTATATTGATGTCGCTCCAGGTTGCCAGGTCGCAATTGCAAATCGATCCCTCCGGACAAAGCATTACCCAAGCTTGTCGGCAATCCTCCGGCGTAAAAATTGGCCCGGTCCAGCAGTTGGGCACTGATCATGTTCACCCCGCCACCATTCAGAGATGGCTTGTCGGACGGTGTTCCGGCGTTGGTCAGATGGTTGGGATTGACGATCTCCATTCCTTCCAGATACCAGGACATGTCATTGGGAGAATGGCCGCGGATGATGGCGTGATTGGCCTGATCATTGGCGGTAGATACCCCGGGCAATGTATTAATCAACCGGGCTGGGTCATTGAAGGATGCCGGAAAACGGTCGATTTGTTCCACGGTTATTTCAGTGTTGCGAGACATCAACTGATCCAACCGGTAATCTTTGATGTAAATGGTATCGCCGGTAATCGATAAGGGTGAAATGTAAAATTGGAAAAACTTCGATTTTCCTGCTTCTATCCACCATTCGGTTTCCAGGTAGGTCAGGTATCCCGTCGCTTCGATTCGCAACCGGTGCCTGCCGGGCGGCATTTCGGAGATGGTGAACCCTCCATAGGCATTGGTCATCGTGACGTAGTAGCCATCCACAAAGATTTGTGCCTCTGGAACCGGAGCCTGGATCAGGGCTTCATAGACCACACCCTGTACCGTCACTTCCTGTGCCAGCAATTCGCAGGGCATCAGCCATATCAAAAGTGGTATGAAGATCTTATTTGCCAATGATGCGGTCCAATAACGCCTGATCGATTCCGGAGTCAGCGAAATCATCAAAGGCTTTTTTAGCGACTTCGATGATGTGATTCTGGATAAAAATAGCTCCCTCCTCGGCACCTTGTTCACTGTCTTTTAGGCAACACTCCCATTCCAATACGGCCCAGCCATCAAATCCGTACTGGGTCAATTTGCTGAAGATACCAACAAAGTCTACCTGACCATCTCCGAGAGACCGGAAGCGGCCCGGACGATCCACCCAACCCTGATAGCCCCCATAAACTCCGGCCCGGCCGGTGGGATTAAACTCGGCATCCTTAACGTGAAACATCTTAATGAATGGATGGTAGATATCGATGAATTGGAGGTAATCCAATTGCTGTAATACGAAATGGCTGGGATCGTAAAGAATATTCACCCGTTGGTGATTTCCGGTGGCTTCACGAAACATTTCCCAGGTAATGCCGTCATGCAGATCTTCGCCCGGGTGGATCTCATAACAGAGATCTACGCCGGAAGCATCGTAAGCATTCAGGATGGGCTTCCAGCGTTTGGCCAATTCTGCAAAGGCCTGTTCGACCAACCCCGCCGGTCGTTGTGGCCAGGGATACATGTACGGCCAGATCAGGGCGCCGGAAAATGTCACATGGGCGTTCAGGCCCAAATTTTCGCTGGCTTTGGCGGCCCAAAGCAATTGTTGAACGGCCCATTCCTGACGAGCCTGCGGATTTCCATGGACGGATTTAGGCGCAAATCCATCAAAGAGTTCGTCGTAAGCCTTATGTACAGCGACCAACTGTCCCTGCAGATGGGTTGAAAGTTCAGTGATTTCAAGACCATAGGATTTCACTTTGCCTTTCAACTCATCGCAATAGGTTTTCGAGCCAGCGGCTTTTTCCAAATCGATTAATGCACTGACCCAGGTTGGGATCTGGATGCCCTTGTAGCCGTAATCGGCCGCCCATTTACA